>JBGCDT010000057.1:0-6070 GCA_045105695.1 Saprospiraceae bacterium
TACAACCTTTCCGGGGTCTTTAATTTTCATGGAAATATAAAAGTTGATCTCCTTAAAAAAGCAATTCAGGAGTTGATCAATCGCCACGAATCCCTACGAACTGTTTATGATAAAGACGATTTATTTCAGCATGTATTACCACCTTCTAACCCAGCTGGTAGCTCGGCAGACAAGGTTACTAGATACGTTGATTTATCCAGTTTAGCGGAAGCAGAAAAAGAGCAAAAAGTAAAACTACTTCATCAATTAGAAACTGAAGAATCACTCAATCTCTTCGAAGGCCCACTCTTCAGAACTAAAATTCTAAAACTCAAATCTGATCACTACCAGTTGTTGATGACCGCTCACCACGGCATTGCAGATGGTTGGTCCTGCGGAGTATTGGCGAAGGAACTCAGTGTGATTTATTCTGCGCTTTCTCAAAACAAAAAACCTGATTTACCAAAACCATTTCAGCTCAGTGAATATGTTGCAAAACAACAAGCCTTTCAAAGCTCTGAGGAGGCAAAAGAAACTGCTGATTTTTGGATTGACCAATTTAAAGACGACGTTCCAGTTCTAGATTTTCCAACAGACTTCCCAAGGCCTTTACGAAAAACCTATGATGCTTCTTTGCAGGTTATCAATCTCGATAAAGACTTGATGGATCGTTTGAAAACGTATTCCAATCAGAATCGCTCTACTGTTTTTGTCACTTTATACACAGCTTTTCAGACCTTCATTCATCGCCTCTCGGGGCAGGATGATTTTGTTTTGGGAATGGTGGCGGCTAGTCAATCCATTGCTGGAAATGAAAACCTGGTGGCGCATGGCGTCTCTCTTTTGCCTCTACGGACGACAATCAATCCAGCGGAGAAATTCTCCACGCATTTACAGCAAATGAGGAACACCATTTTAGATGGATTTGAGCATCAGCAGTTTACTTTAGGTTCTTTGGTGAAAGCCTTGAAGCTACCGCGCGATGCAAGTCGTCAGCCCATTATTTCTATGCTTTTCAACATGGATGGAGCTGCGGAAGAATTACGGTTTGATAACCTGAAAGTCAGTGTCAGTCCAATTCAAAGGAAGTACGAAACCTTTGATACGTTCATAAATGTAAAACCATTGCCAGATGGATCGGTAGATTTTGAATGGATTTACAATACTGATTTGTTTTTGGAAGAAACCATTCAAAGACATTTGGAGGAATTCAAAGTTTTACTGGAAGGAATAGTTGCAATGCCAGATGCTTCAATTTTTGAATTACCAATATTGCCATCGTCTGAAAAAGCATTGTTAGAAAAGTGGAATAGAACGGAGGCTCCCTTTCCAAAAAGTCGTTTGGTTCATCAGTTGTTTGAAGAGCAGGCAACGAATACACCTGAGGGAAGAGCGGTGTTTTCTGCTTCTAAAACACTCAGTTACAAAGTATTAAATGAGTCTGCTAATCAATTGGCTCGTTTCCTTCGAAGCAGAGGAGTACAAAAGGGAAGCTTCGTTGGAGTCTATTTGAATAGAGATGTAGAACTATTGTTAGGACTAATGGCGGTAGTAAAGGCTGGCGGAATTTATGTGCCGCTGGATCCATCGAATCCCAAGGAAAGGCTACGTACAATTGTTGAAGATGCAGACTGCGGTTTTATACTTACAGAGAAAACTTTAGCAGATAAAGTACCGACCAAAGAGGCCCTAATGATTTGCATAAATAAAGAAGAGCAGGAAATAAAAGCGCAGTCAAAGGAAAATCTTTTACTCGATATCCAACCGGATGATCTCGTTTATGTAAATTATACCTCTGGTTCTTCTGGAAGACCGAAGGGCGTTTTGATTCCACACTATGCAGTAATCGATCATCATTTTGCCATTCGCAATGCGCTGGATTTTAGTGCCGATGATGTTGTTTGTTCTGTAGCTTCTGTGGCTTTTGATCCTTCGGTACAGGATTTTTTCATGCCTCTGTTTTTTGGAGCAAGCCTAAGTATAGTAGATGAGGAAACGAAAACGGATGGGTTTTTATTAAAATCCTATCTCGAAAAAACAAAGCCTACCTTAATGCAAGCTACGCCATCCACTTGGCGAATGTTGCTACTCGCAGGTTGGGAAGGAAATGATAAAATGACCATCCTATCAGGCGGCGAAGGACTGACCAAAGATCTTTCTAACAATCTAATTACAAAATGTAATCGACTCTATAATATTTACGGTCCAACGGAAACAACCATCTGGTCAACACTAAAAAAAGTTACGAAAGAAACGATTTCTAACAAGACACTTTCAGGTTACGAACCCGTCGGTCGTCCGATACAAAATGTGCAAGTTTATATATTGGATAAGTTTGGAAATGAAGTCCCAATCGGTAGCCCTGGAGAGTTATATATCGGTGGAGTAGGAGTGGCTCCTGGTGGTTATTTCAAACGTGCGGAATTGACAAAAGAGAAATTTGTCAATCATCCAATTGCTGAAAATCAAAAGCTATATCGCACCGGTGATGTCGGTCGTTATTTGCCAAATGGCGATATTGAATACCTCAACCGTGCTGATAATCAAGTGAAAATCAGAGGTTTCCGAATTGAATTGGGAGAAATCGAATCTGTGCTTTCACAAAACAAAAACATCAAAGAGAACGTCGTGCTCATCAGAGAAGACCAACCAGGGAATAAACTATTGGTTGCTTATCTGATTTTGAATGACTCCACTGAATTCGACAAAACAGAAATACGCGAGTGGCTTTCTGGCAAACTTCCAGAGTACATGGTGCCGCTGCATTACGTTGTCATGGATTCGTTTCCATTAACGGCCACCAGTAAAATCAATCGCAATAAACTACCCGTTCCGACTTACGAAAAAACAAAATCTGAAACAGGTGTTACGCCACCAAGTTCTCCAGAAGAAGTATTTCTAATCGACTTGTGGAAAGTGCTATTGTCTGTTTCCGAAATTGGAGTTCATGATAATTTCTTTGAGTTAGGTGGTCATTCTTTGATTGCCGTTTCTATGATTGCGAAGATTGAAAAGAAATTTGGAAAACGATTGCCGTTATCTGCTTTGTTGGAATATAGCACGGTCAGTCGTTTGGCAAAGCTCTTGCAAAAACCACAAAGTGCAGATGGAGAAATAAAACTGGGTAAATACAAATCCTTGATTCCGATTAGAAAAGAAGGAAAGAAACCACCGGTCTATTTGGTACATGGTGCCGGACTTCATGTTTTGATGTTTCAGACACTGGCTGCTCACATGGATAAAGACCAACCGATTTATGCACTCCAAGCGCGCGGATTGGATGGTCAAACGGAACCCTTGGATAATATTGAAGCAATTGCAAAACACTACCTCGAAGAAATACTTTTGGAAAATCCAGAGGGACCTTACTTCCTTGCTGGTTATTCCTTCGGAGGTTTGATTGCTTACGAAATGGCGCAGCAACTAAAAGCCCAGGGCAAAGAAATCGCAATGCTCGGGATGTTTGACACAGTCGTCCGCTATCACCTTTCGGAAAACGGAAACGGAAAAAGTTATTTCCATCAACTTAAAAACCTCAGTAAAAAAGTAGGTTTCAATTTATCCTTATTAGCAAAAGATCCCATTACGAATATCAAATACAAATCACACGTCCTCAAGCGTCGCTATGACCGCTGGAGATGGGGTCGTAAAAACGATGTGGAAACGCAATCATCTGAAACGTCTGATGCTGCCGCTCTGGTGGATCAGATGAATCTGCGTGCTTTTGAAAATTACCGCATTAAAGAATACGAAGGAGAAATCCATCTGTTCCGTGCAAAAGAAAAACGTTTCTATCTGGAAGACTTTGAATATCTGGGTTGGCAACCTTTTGCAAAACAAGGTGTGCACGTGTTGGAAGTTCCGGGCGATCATCTGAATTTATTCAATCCGCCGAATGGTGAGGCTTTCGCTGAAATATTGCAGAGGGCTATAAATGATGTTCAAAAGATTCAGAAAAGAAATCGCTAACACCTCGCTCGAAGAGTGCTGAAGCATTCCCATCAAGCAGTTCCGTCCTCAGGCCGGTTAAAAAAAACATACAAATCCCACAACGTTTCATCGTTATTACTTCCTGCAAAATGCGTTGCACGTGAATGCGAAAACCCGTAAGGCTGTTTCTACGGACCGCCCCTTCATACGTATTATCGGTGCTATAGACAGTTTGTTCTGATGGAATAATTCCCCAATGGCCAAATGTCCTATAAGGACAATCTGTCTATAGCACTATATCATAGTGCGTTTTTTGCGGTCCGTAGGAACAGCCTATCCAATCCGCTCGCCAAATCCAGCCTTTTAATTTTCGACGCCCCTTACCAGACACCGGCCTACCAGACACCGGAAACCGCCTATTGCCACCTATCACCTTTTGTATACAAATTGACCTTCCTTTTAACAACTTTGAATTATCTTTACTACTGAACAACAGCTAGCTAGACTAAACAACCACACCACTCACCCGGTTTTACAATTCTACTTTACCGACAGATACTGAAAACTATGAACAACGATATTTTCAAATTACATTATATAAGACTATTTGCCTGGAGCATAACGCTACTCTTTGCCATCACTGCCACTGCTCAGGTACAACCTGAGTGGGATGCCAGCCTCGGTGGAAACATCTGGGAAGAACTTAATAGCGTAGAGCAAACCAGTGATGGAGGGTTCATCATGGCAGGCTTTACTTCTTCTAGTCAAGACGCTGATGTTGAGGGGATTAACAACGGTGGAGGTGACTACTGGGTCGTAAAAACAGATAACCTCGGAGAGATAGAATGGGAAAATAATTTTGGTGGAAACCAATTGGAAAGACCCTGGAAAGTACTACCCACTTCGGATGGAGGTTATATAGTCGCAGGTTATTCTCCATCGAATATCAGTGGTACAAAAACAGAAGATAGCAGAGGCGCAGATGACTTCTGGGTTGTAAAAATGGATAATGTCGGTAACTATGAATGGGACCGAACTTATGGAGGAGATAACTTGGACTGGTGTTATGATATGATTCAATTGAATGATGGAGGCTTTTTACTAGGGGGACGATCCCTGTCTGGAATCTCTGGAGAGAAAACAGAAGCTAATAATGGCAGTTGGGATTTTTGGTTGGTAAAGATTGATGCGGATGGAAATCTACTTTGGGATAAAACCCTAGGAGGTGACCAGGAAGATTTACTGACAGAAATGCAATTGGCTCCCGATGGCGATGTTCTTATTGCAGGAGGTACTTCCTCTTCTATGTCTGGTGACGTTACTTCTCCAACGGAAGGTGGTAAAGATTTTTGGTTAGTGAAAGTGAGTAGCACAGATGGCGATCTTCTCTGGGAGCGAAGATATGGTGGGACAGCAGAGGACGAAGTTTTTTCTTTCGTTCAAACTACCGACGGAGGAGTATTGTTAGGTGGTGGTTCACAGTCGAATGCCAATCCACCTTTCAAGTCAGAAAATAACTTTGGATCAGTAGATATGTGGATTGTGAAAACCGATGCAACAGGTAGTGTAGAATGGGACAGAACTTTTGGAGGAGATGGTTTGGATAACTGTTATAGCGTTCGTCAAAATTCCATTGGCTATTACATCATTAGTGGTTTTTCGGAGTCTGTTATGACTGGTAATAAAACGACCGGCACCAATGGCGGCTTCGATTACTGGCTCCTTTATTTAAACGAAAGTGGAGACAAGCAATGGGAAACCAGCTTAGGTGGCGCACAAAATGATGTACTCGAAAATGCTTTCCAAATAGACGACGGTGGTTACCTACTTGCAGGTCATTCCTCCTCTGACGTTAGCGGTGATAAGATGGACCCTTCAAACGGTAATAATGATTTTTGGATTATCAAAACACTTTGTGATGTAGAACTGGAATTGAATGATACAACAGTTTGTCCAAATGAACCCGTTACCATAGACCTTTACAACGGAACCAATTGTGTAGACTGCACCTGGAATTGGAGCGATGGCAATACCACAGATTCCATTCGAACTATTATTACTGATGTAGCGACAACTTATAACATTACACTTACGGATGGAGTTGGTTGTTCGCAGGAGGGCAGTATTACAATCAGTGTCTTACCAACTGCAATTGACCTAG
>JBGCDT010000058.1:0-7274 GCA_045105695.1 Saprospiraceae bacterium
ATCCATGTTTACTTATTCTAATCAAACCTTCGCTTTTTAGTTCAGTAATAGATTCAATTAATTCGGTGTTTATGTTTTCAAGTACGTTACATTCATCTATTCTGAGATTTAAATTACCGAATGATAGTTCTTTGAATTTAGAGTTTTCTATCAATCTTTTTGCGGAAAAATCTCCAGTATTTAGCTTTACTCTAATAGTCGCCTTTAATATTCGCTTTTTTAGTCTTGGATTGTTTTTAGCCTTTGTTAAATTGTATGATGACATAGTTTAGTGAATTTTAAGTTGGGTAAAAAGATAATAATCAATTCGTTTGAAACTATTTCAACTAGTTCTTTTTGAATTAGTCTTGGTCTTTATTATATTTCTTTTTCCCCGTAATCGGTAATGAAAAAAGTATGCGTTTTTTTATCGAGAAGCTATTCGAGTAAGACAATCTTCCGTAATTACGTTAGATTAATAGAAGTGAAATAGAGAAAACCATTCTCCCATCACCGCAACTCATCAAATCCCCTTCCCCTTTCTCGATCCCACTGCTCCTTCCGCGCCTCCTCTTTCAAAGGATTCAAAATCTTATCCAGCCCATTAATCTTAATCACATGCATCGTCTCCAGATACATTCCTAATTTCCCCTCCGGAAAACCTTTGTTCGCAAACCACTCCAAATACGAAACGGGCAGATCACACAGTATTCGATCTTTATATTTTCCGAAAGGCATTCGCATTCGGACGAGCGTAAGTAGGATTTTTGGATCTGGAATCAAGGTGGATTAATTAAAATGTAAATGTAAATTAAAATGAAAAATGCCTTCGGTCGTTTGGAGACTTTTGACTATTAACTTCCTTCAAGCGCGAATAAAGCGCGGTAAGATGAAATAAGCATTATAAATACTAAGCGAAGTTAAAGGTTAAAAGTAAACAGTTAAAAGTTAGAAAAACAAAGAACTGAGCGAAGTTAAAAGTTAATAGTCAACAGTTAAAAGTCCCCTAAAAAGCCAAGTCCCGCACCAGCATCCCCGCAATTGCCGCAGTGATAAAACAAGCAATCGTTCCACCAATCAAGGCCCGTACTCCAAAGGCCGCAAGCGTAGATCGCTGACCAGGAGCTAGGGCGCCGATGCCACCAATCTGAATACCTATGGAAGCGAAGTTGGAAAAACCACAGAGCGCGTAGGTTGCAATGATGACCGCTTTTGGCGAAAGACTTTGCGTGTAATTGGCCAAAGCTAAATAACCGAAGAACTCGTTGAGTACCGTCTTGGTTCCTAGTAATTGAGCGACTAGGAAAATATCTGAACTAGGAACACCCAGCAGCCAGGAGATCGGCGCGAAGATGATTCCCAAAAGGAATTCTAAATTCAAACCTTTCATCGCTCCGTCGGGTACCTGGAAGCCATGACTAACCAGCCATTCTGCAAAGCCGACGACCCAACCATTGATCGGAGTGTAGTAGCCAATCATATCTGAAAGGATGTAATTGACCATTGCGACCAGTGCGGTGAAAACCAATAACATGGCTCCTACATTGATGGCGAGTTTGAGACCATCCGTTGTTCCGATAGCGATGGCTTCGAGAATATTAGAACCGATTTTTTCTTCTGGAACTTCAAAAGATTGGTTTACTTTTTCAGGAGTCAACTCTGGGTAGATGATCTTGGAAGCGACGATGGCCGCTGGAGCGGAAATGATACTGGCCATGAGCAGGTGCTTGGCAAAGAGCGCGCGACTGGCGGATCTGGCAGCATCGGCAGCTTCTGGAGTGAGTCCTTCGACTACAGCAAAAGAATCTCCTAACATGCCTACATAAGCTGCGAATACAGCTCCTGCGATGGTTGCCATCCCACCGGTCATAAGGCAGAGCAACTCCGATTTTGTCATGGTTTCCAAGTATGGTTTTACAACCAATGGTGCTTCTGTCTGACCTATAAATACATTGGCCGCAGCCGCTAAGGACTCGGAACCTGAAAGATTCAACAACTTTTTCATCATCCAAGCAAAGACGAAGACGATTTTTTGCAGAATGCCTAAGTAGTAAAGGATGGCACTAAAAGCAGCGAAGAAAACAATGGTCGGCAACACCTGAAAGGCGAAGATAAATCCGAAAGTATCCATCTGGGTTACGATATTTCCAAAAAGGAATTCAGCACCCGCAGAAGAAAAATCAAGAATTCTAACAAAGAAAGAAGAAACGGAGGCAAAGCCCGTATTGACAATCGGTACGAAAAGCAGAATCAGCGCAAGTATGAATTGAAGGCCGATTCCTTTGGCGACTAATGTCCAGTTTACGTCTTTTCGGCTTGCACTGATCAGATAACAAATACCCAGTAAAACGGCAATGCCAATGGAGCCTCTGATGATGTCTATAAAAATTCCCATATGTAGTTCGTTCTGTTTCTTCCAAGTTTGTGAAGCAATTCCAAATGTAAGCATCTCTTCTGAAATAAAAAAAGAACTAGAGCATGTAGACTTGGCAATCGCAAAGTGGCTTCCCTCTAACAGTTAACTTAAACTTTTAACTATTAACTTCGCTCAAAACGTAGAAATGTAGGTAGCTCCGTTTGACATGTTTTGTCGACTTCCTTTTATTGTAATCTAGCTATCTATCATTCCAAAGGGTTTTAACCCATTGCTAAAGTATTTACTGAACTCAGAAATCTTTTGAATCTGAGAATACACAACGGGTTAAAACCCATTGGAAAAAGATTTGAAACTTAGCGGTTAAAGTCTATTTTTACCTTTCTATGAAATCTCCATACATAATAGGTGTAACCGGCGGTAGCGGTTCAGGCAAAACGACATTCATCGAGCAGATCAGAGCGGTCTTTTCGGACAAGGAACTTTGTATTATTTCGCAAGACGATTATTATTTGCCGAAAGAGCAACAGAAGGAAGATAAAAATGGAGTGATCAACTTCGATCTTCCTAAGTCCATCGACAAGGAAAGTTTTGTTCGGGACATTCAGTTGCTGTCTTCTGGCCATCAGGTCAGCCGTCCACAGTATACGTTCAACAATGATGAAGCGGAGTCGAAGATGCTCACTTTTAGCCCTGCTCCGGTGATTGTAGTGGAAGGCTTGTTTATTTTTCATTTCAAAAAGATAAAAAAGCTCTGTGATCTAAAAGTATTTTTCCATGCTAAGGAAAACCTGAAAGTAATCCGTCGCATCAAGCGAGATAAAATAAGTCGGAACTACCCACTAGATGACGTTTTATATCGTTATGAAATGCATGTACTGCCTGCCTTTGAAAAGTACATTTTGCCCCATCGGGAAAAAGCGGACTTGGTTATTAATAATAACAAAAACTTTGAAGCGGGTTTTCAGGTGATGGAGAGTTATATTAAGTCTGTTTTGGATCGAAAAGAGTAATTGGATTTTTTTATGAGGTAGATAAGGAGTTAAGGTGGATAGGGTAGATGAGGTAGATGGTTTTTATCACCGTGCAATCAACTTACGTAAAGAAAAAACCTCATCTACCTTAACTCCTCATCCACCTAAATACAGCTTTATAACAATGCACTTACATAGAAACAAATTTCTGGTTTTCATCTTTGCTCTGTTCGTGTTGAATGGACTTAAGTCACAGACTTACAAAGGTTTATGGAGTCCTGGAGGTGCTTTCGAATTTCAACAATTATATTCAGCGGGCACAGTTGGCAATACTTTGCTCATTGCTCCTAAATTGGGATATTCTTTTACTGATCGTTGGATGGTAGAAGGGGGAATAAGTATTTCCTTAATTGATAAACTTTCGATTGTTGGTCATAATCTCAATCTCAGATATGCTTTAATAAAAAGAGAAAAGCTGGAAGGATATGTTGGTTTGGAATACAGACAGGATGAACGCAGGTTTCTGGTGAATGGTAATTCTGGGAAACGAAGTACTTTGCAATTCATCCCTTTCATGGGCTACTTGTATTTTTTACATCCAAACATAGCACTGGACGTAGCCTTGCATTATCCCGCTTTCCAGAGGTACAGTTTTAGTGGGGGAAGCACAGAAACTTCTGGGAATATGTTTTTAGAACTAGGGTTCAATTTTTATTTTAATTCCAAGCTTCAAAAAGATACGCTTCGTCAGGAAAAGAGATTGCAGAAAGGGAGCTGGATGATAGGCGGATCGATGATCATAGGAGGCGGCAATAGTTTGTTTTTTACAAATAGAGCTGTTCTCAAAAACACATTAGCGCCATATGCTGCTCTAATGATCAGTAAGCGTTGGATGCTAGGATCAAGACTGAGGTATGCTAACTCTAGTGATCTTCAGGAATTCTATTTGGGGTTATCTCCCTTTGGCCGTTTTTATATGATTAATAAAACCAAACGATCAATCTATGCGGAGGCAAATATAGGTATTGAATATCGATACCTCAAGGAGAATGGTAACCTGAATGGTCTTAGTCTCTCGAAGCGCTCTGGGGGATTAGGAGTAGGGATCAGTCGTTGGATATTGCCAAATATAGCTCTGGATTTTTATCTGGGAGGAGATTGGAGGGAAGGAAAAATTCGATTTAGTAATGATCTTATCTCTCAGCAGGTTACAGTTCTTCGTTTTGGAATGGAAGCTTTTTTTTGAAATTTTACAATTATGCCTTTGGAGAAAATAAATACCTCACGTTTGTATCTGCGTCCTTTTCAAATAACAGATGCTGAAGCTCTTTTTCAATTGGATAGTGATCCTGAGGTGCTTCGTTATTTACATGAAAAGCCAAAGGAGTCTGTAGATGAAGTTAAAGAAAGAATTCTGGCTGTACAACTGGATTATAAAAAATACGGAGTAGGAAGACTGGCGATCATCCATAAAGAAACTGGAGCGTTCATCGGTTGGTCCGGTTTGAAATTCATCACTGAAAGTATTAATGAACATTCTGATTTTTACGATGTCGGCTATCGGCTCCTCAAAGAACATTGGGGTAAGGGTTATGCAACCGAAGCGGCACTGGCTTCCGTCCAATATGGTTTTGAAAAGCTAAATTTGAAAACCATCTACGCAATGGCAGATATAAAAAATGCTGGTTCTAACAATATACTTACAAAAATAGGAATGACTAAAGTTACTCAGTTTGAAGAAGACGGAATTCCACATTTCTTTTACAAAATAGAAAATCTAAAATCGTAGAAAGTACGCCCTCCTAAGCTAAATAAATTCTGCTTTTCACTACCTTCGCCCTTATGAAAGTAGCCATCATAGGAGGAGGCGCTGCCGGTTTTTTCGCAGCTTTGTCAGTAAAGGAACATCATCCCGATGCGGCCGTTTTTATTATTGAAAAATCTACAAAATTACTTTCCAAAGTCAAAATCTCAGGAGGTGGCAGATGCAACGTTACCAACGGAACGACTTCCATAAAAGATCTTTCAACCGCTTACCCAAGAGGAGAGAAAAAACTCAAAAAAGCATTTCGGATATTCAATACCGTTCACACAATGGACTGGTTTCAAAGTCGTGGCGTACGTCTTATGACACAGGAAGACAATTGTGTATTTCCAGTAGCTCAGGACTCTCAGGTCATCATTGATTGTTTTCTAAAGGAGGCTCGTAAAAAAGGAATTGTCATTCAAACAGGTAAAGGCGTCAAAGAGATAAAACCTACTGATAATCAACTTCAGTTGTCTTACAACAAAGACCATAAGGAGGAGACCTTCGATAAAGTCATCGTAGCTACGGGCGGTTCTCCTAAGCGCTCTGGCTTGCTTTGGCTGGAAGAATTGGGACATAAGATCGAAGAACCAGTTCCCTCTTTGTTTACTTTCAATATGCCGTCGGAATCCGTTCGGGAGCTGATGGGAATTGTAGTGGAGAAGACTTTGGTTAGCATCCAAGGCACTAAGTTGAAATCTGATGGTCCGCTTTTGATTACCCACTGGGGAATGAGTGGTCCGGCAATTTTGAAACTCTCAGCCTTTGGCGCGCGCATCCTCAGCGAGATCAACTACGAATGCAAAGCTCAGGTGAACTGGGTGAATATACAAAACAACGAAACGGTTTTATTAGAACTAAAATCCATCGCAAACGAACATGGCCAAAAGATTCTGGCGAACTATCGACCATATTTATTACCTGACCGATTGTGGCAATACCTTTTAGAAAAGTCAGATTTGTCACCAAGGAAGAAATGGTCTGAACTAGGTAAAAAAGGTTTGAATAAACTAATGACTGTTTTGACAAATGATGTTTATCAGGTGAAAGGAAAGACAACTTTCAAGGAAGAGTTTGTAACCTGTGGAGGCGTTAGTTTGGAGTCCGTTGATTTCAAAACGATGGAGAGTAGGGTAGTGGAGGGGCTTTACTTCGCTGGGGAGGTGATGGATGTGGATGGCATCACGGGAGGGTATAATTTTCAATCGGCTTGGACGACGGGGTTTATTGCTGGGAAGCTGAGTTAATTAGAATTTAAAGAGCCTTCTGACGTGATTGTTAAACCACGAAGGACACAAAGTAACACGAAGTTTTCCTACATAACGGAAAAAAACTTTGTGCAACTTTGTGTCCTTCGTGGTAATAATATCTCGTTCGTTTACGCCTTCTGCGCCACCTTTCCACTATAGCTCCGCTCCTCAGATACCTTTCGACTGCCATACCATACAAAAGGAAGGAAAAATAAAACAATAGAAAAATTCAATTCCTGAACCTCTGAAAGTGCGCGACCAATAATCTTCCCGCCATCCTGAGCAATAGGTTTAAAAATCAAATAAAGTATAACGTTTGCCACAAACATAAAACCCAATTCCATGACAGGAACAGGTAGGTGGAATTTTTTAACCAGATTTCTAACAAACGGAATAAACTTCACAGCTAGTGGTAAAAACAACATAAAGATCGTGAAGATGTAAATGAAAATACGTTTTGCCGTTAGATGAAGCGCTAGTCCTGATTTACGGTTTCCGTCTTCATCGTAAAGGTGCCATAGCGAATTATTGTGAAAATTAATTTCGTCTTGTTCGTTATTTTTCGCAATAGATTCAGGTGTCTCTAGGCCGAGAATCCTCTGCCCCCAGCTAATTTCTTCACCAGTAAGAAAAATAAATAAAAGTGCTAATAATAAAAACCAAATACGTTTGGTGTAAGTATTATAAAAATTAGCGACTTCTTTTTTTGCAAAACTATTATTATTGAAAAATAAAATAAAGAATAAAATACCAGTTGCAAAAAATAGAAAGGTACAGGTCCATTCTAAAATGCCATCCTCTTGTGCTAAATAAATAAAAGTATCTTTTGGTAGGAAAACCATTAAATAGCCTAGGGCACTGATTAGTGTAACACCTATTGCTGTTCTTCG
>JBGCDT010000059.1:0-12469 GCA_045105695.1 Saprospiraceae bacterium
TACCGTTCTACCTAACAAGTCAATTACAGCTACATCCATTTCACTCAAGTCATTCTCGATGTATACGATTCCCTTAGAAGGATTTGGATAAACAGAGAGTGAGTGTTCTTCCAAAGTTTCTACATCTATTAGTAGTTCCAAGGTAATGGTTTCTTCAACCGTACAGCCATTGGCATCTGTGATTGTATACATATAATCTCCTGCACCAAGGTCCGTCAAATCAAAATCGGTAGCGCCATCTTCCCACAAAATGGTGTAAGGTGATGTTCCTCCAGAGGTAGTAATCGTGATACTACCATTTGCAATATCGACAGGGTTTGTACTTGTTGCTTCTGCTGATAATTCAGTGGGTTGGGTTACTGTTAGACTTTCAGTGGATTCGCAACCGTAGTTGTCGGTAACGGTAAGAGTGTAGTTGCCAGCTCCCAAATCTTCGATAGTCGATGTCGTGCCGCCATTACTCCAGTTGTAGTTAAATGGAGCAGTTCCACCAGTGAGTGTTGCAGTGGCACTACCGTCAGTTGCTGCGTTGCAATTTACATTTGCTATAGCAAAATTGAAGATGGTAGCATCTGGTTCTTCGACAACAATGGTCTCTACCTGATCGCAATTTCCGTTGTCTGTAATTGTAATGTTATAAGTCCCTACGGAGAGGTCGTCAAAAGAATCTCCTGCGTTTCCATTGTCCCAGTTGTATTCAAAATTACCGGTTCCACCGGAGGCATTTAGACTCGCTGTTCCGTCTGTTCCGCCGTGGCAAGTTACAGAGTCCGTTTCCGTATCAATGTTGATGGCCGGAGGTGCAGAAAGGAAATAGTTGCCAGAGGCTTCGCATCCATTCGCGTCTGTAATTGTAATGTTATATTCTCCTTCCGGTAAATTAATTAACTCCTCTTCCGTCGTTCCGTTATTCCATTCATAGTTCAAATCGCCTGTTCCTCCATTTGCATTTACAGCAATGCTTCCGTCGGCTGCATCAAAACAGGTTATTGGATTTATAGCCACATTAATGTCAATTGCTTCGGCATCTGCTACTTCAATTGTTTCTATTTGTATACAATCATTTTGATCCGTGATGGTCAATTCATAAGTTCCAGCGGATAAGTCAGCTAGTTCGTTTTCTGTAGATCCATTATCCCAGACGTAATCATAAGTGCCTGTTCCACCAGTAGTTAGCACGGAGATGCTTCCGTCTGTTTCTTCAAAACAACTGATGGATTCTACACTAAACGCCGCACTAATCTCCGCTGGTCCAGCAAGGTAGATTTCTTCTGTAGCTTCACAGCCATTCTCATCTGTTACTGTGATCTCGTACGAACCTTCCGATAAATTTTCATTCAAAAAGCTGCTTGCGCCATTGTTCCATTCATAATCAAAAGAACCAGTGCCACCGTTTGGAGCCGCTACGATCGAACCATCGTTTCCACCAAAGCAACTCACTAGGACGGTTTCAAATTGAACCGTAATAGCCGGAGCTTCTGTAAGCGTAATGGATTCTGAATACGTGCACTCATTGTTATCAGTAAGAGTCACTTCGTAGGTTCCTGCGGTTAAGTTTTCTGCTGAAGCACCTGTTGATCCCGTACTCCATTCATAACTTAAAGTTCCTGTTCCTCCTTCTCCCAGAGCAGTTAGACTTCCATCATTTCCTTCAAAGCATCCAACAGCATTCGTTGAAAAATCTAAAGAGATCTCTTCTGGGGCTGCAATAGAAATACTTTCCACAAAGGCACAATTATTTTCATCTGTAATTGTAATGTTATAAGTTCCCTCTGAAAGATTATTGATGTTGTTTTCTGTACCTCCGGTGTTCCAGTTGTAATCATATTCTCCAAAACCACCAGTGGCAGTTACATCGATGGAACCGTTGGAATCACCGCTGCAATTGAGTGGCGAAATTTCCAGCGTTGTAGAGATAGGAGAGTTCGTTGGTAGCAAAATATTTTCAACGTATTCACAATTGTTATCATCAATCACTGTTACTACATATGCTCCTGCGCTGAGGTTTGCGATCTCAGCACTGCTGGCTCCATTGTCCCAGGAAAATTGATAATTGCCATTTCCTCCAGAGGCAGAAACAGTGATTGCACCGTTCTCTCCATCGAAGCAACTCACTGGCGCAAGTTCCACATCTAAAGCAATCGCTGAAGGCTGACTTATTTCTATTTGCTCCTCGTAAGTACAATTGTTAGCGTCCGTAATTGTAATGTTATAAATTCCTTCTGAAAGATTTTCTGCTGTGTTTACAAGCGTACCATTACTCCATTCGTAACTGATCGTTCCGGTTCCGCCAGCAGCAGTGGCTACAATCATTCCGTCTGACCCATCAAAACAACTTACAAAGTCTGTATCTAAATTTAGCGAAAGCGGGGCAGGCTCTGTCAAGGAAAGACTTTCGATGGACGTACAGTTATTAGAATCGGTGACCGTCACTTCGTAGCTGCCTGCGTTTAGGTTTTCTATTTCATTTGTTGAAAGACCATTGTCCCATTGGTAACTGAAATTTTCTGTTCCTCCATTTGCGGTAGCGATTATAGAACCACTGTTTTCGTTATGACAACTAATTGGACTGATGTCAAAATCAATAGCAATTGCCGTTGCATCTGGGAGGTTGATACTCTCGGTTTGCTCACAGTTATTCGCGTCTGTAATAGTAATGTTATAATCTCCGCCACTTAGGTTTCCAATCGTGTTTTCTGTCGTTCCATTTTCCCAAGAATAGCTGAGTGTTCCTGTTCCACCGGTAACATCTACAGTGATATTTCCATCTGACAAACCAACGCAGGAGGTCGGAGTGATTGCTGCATTAAGCGTAATCTCAGGAGCAGAACTTAGTAAAATTTCTTCTGTATGCTGGCAGCCTTCGTCATCAGTTATCAAAACCTGATAAGTGCCTGCGCTCAGTCCGCTGTTGATTGGCGTTGTTGTTCCATCTGCCCATTCATAATTTAAAGTCCCTGTTCCACCAATAGCGGTCGCTGTAATTTGTCCATCGTCTCCTCCGAAACAAGTCACCGTATTTATGTCTGAAGTAACTGAAATTTCAGGAGCCTGTGCTACAAAAACGCTTTCGATTAATTCGCAATCGTTTTCATCAGTGATGGTTAATTCATAGTTTCCTTCGGTTAGATTATTGGTAGCTGATTCTAATGTTCCATTGCTCCATTCGTAATCTAAATCACCCGTTCCACCGCTTGCCGTTGTTTCAATTGTTCCATTGTTTCCATTGAAGCAAGTGACGGTAGCTGTTGCAAAACTGGCGGTGATTGCAGTTGGTTGAGTAATGTCGATGACTTCTGTTACCTGACAATTGTTTTGATCTGTAATCGTCAAAGTATAAGTGCCTGCGGTTAGATCTTCTGCTTCGTCGCCAGTAGTTCCATTGCTCCAATTGTAGTTGAAAACACCAGTTCCGCCAGTGGCTTCTACTTCAATTTCTCCATCCGTTTCTCCAAAGCAACTTACTGGATCAACATCCAAATCGAAAGTGATTTGAGGTGCTTCCGAAACATAGATTTCTTCAATATGCGCACAGTTATTGGCATCCGTAATTGTGATGTTATAATTTCCTTCTGCTAAATTTGAAATGGAATTATTAGTCGTTCCATCGAACCATTCGTAGTTTAAAATACCAGCTCCTCCAGAGGCAGTAACGGAGATTCCCCCGGTATTTCCACCGTAGCAATTGACGGCGGTTATTGCCGAAGTTACAGACAGTCCAACTGGTTCGCTTATGAAAATACTATCGTAATGCTGGCAATTGTTTTGATCCGTAATCGTCACAGCGGTGAAGCCAGAGGAAAGGTTTTGAGCGGTACTTCCGGTCTGTGCATTTTCCCATAAATAAGTATATGGTTCTGTTCCTCCATTGACGGAAACACTGGCCGAACCGTTACTGCCACCTGGACAACTCAAAGGTGTTGAGGATAAACTAGAAGTGATATTAGCCAAACTAACGACTTCTGACATCCCCGTCCAACTACAAGCATTCTCATCAGTTACAGTCAGTTGATAAATACCAGGAGATAGATCTTCTATCTCATCTTCGGTACCAACAACCCCATTACTCCATGCGTAAGTATACGCACCTTGGCCGCCTGTGACATCAGCTTCAATATTTCCTTCGTTTACCCCAAAGCAAGTTGGATCAGAAGTGCTGAGGCTAACAACTAACTCCGCAGGAGCGGTATTGAACTGGTAGCTTTCTGTCAGTGTACAATTGTTGGCGTCCGTAATTGTAATGTTATAAATCCCTGACGATAAATCATTTTGATCTGCAACAGTAGCTCCGTTCGACCAAGTATAACTGTAAGCACCACTTCCTCCCTGCACTGTCAAATCAATGGCACCTAAATCTCCGTGACATAATATTTGAGAAACCTGGCTTTCTAAAATGAGTTCAGGGTTACTAAGAATTTCTACCGTTTCTGTATGTGTACAAGCGCCGTCATTTGTAACGGTGACGGTATAAGTATCAGGGGATAGGTTTTGAAGATCTTGCGTAGTGGCGCCATTCGACCAATTATAAGTATAGGTACCGGTACCATTTACGTCTAAATCTATAGTACCATTGTTAGTTGCATAACAAGGTGTTTCCGTTTGTGTATTTAATTCAAATGGCGAGGATACAACTACCGTAATGTCGTCCGTTTGGGTAATCCCATTGGCATCGGTTACAGTGACTATGTAGGTGTTCGTTCCTAAGATTGGATTGACGGTTACTGAAGATTGTGTAGAACTATTGTTCCAGAGGTAAGTGCAATTATCGCAAGAGGCGTAGCTTGCATTTAACGTAAGCGTAGTGAATAAATCACAGATATTCATGTCTTCTCCAATGTTCAAACTTCCCTGATTTACTTTTCCAGGAGAACCTTTCTGTCCAGCTAGTGCAAACCAGTTTTGCGCAAGCGCATTGTCCGAGCCAGGATTGATTAACTCCAAGCTAGGCCCAGTTCCATCAGCCTCCAAAGGCCAGGGCGTATTGTCTAAATAATGCACCGTGTCCTGAAAAGATCGGTTGGCATTATTGATGGAAATCCATTCTCCACCATTGCTCAATCCAAAACCTCCAGTAATGGAATTTCCAAAACCGCCAATGTAATTAGTAACAGTTGGGTGAACGGTTGTAAACTTTAATTGATCCTGAGCCAGTACTAAGTAGCTGTCTGGCTCCAGGCTAGTATTGTGTGGAATATTGAAATAATTTCCACTGCCGTCTTCCAAAAACCAGCCAGAGATATCTACTGTGTCTGTACCTGCGTTGTATAATTCTATCCAATCTCCAGCGTCGCAATTGTCAGGTGAATTGTAGTTGATTTCGTTGATGACAATATTCCCTGTTTGGGTTGAACCCAGGCTAAAATGCGCAGTTATGGTTTCATCGCCGCTTAGATTCATCGTGGTTGCAGACTCATCGCCTAAAGAAGCGGGAGTCCATCCGGTGAAAATATAACCTGGGTTTGGAATCGTATACAAAGGCACATCTATTCCTGAGAAGTGTGTACCGGTCCAAGGGTATTGCTCGGTGTACAAGTTCATTGTATTCAGATGAATCTCTCCACCAGCAATTGGAGCTGCGGTCATGGTTAGCTCTACTACTTCGTCGATATTGTCTGTAAAGAAATCTCGGTACTGATTGAAAACTTCTTCTGTACGATGTGTCGCAAATAATCGGGCAATATCCATGTCACCTGCCCAGTCGTTATCGCCATCCCACCAGAAGTCTGCGTGCTGTGGAATTTCATTTACATAAACGGCTTCAAATTCATCAATTCGATTTAGAACTCGGTCAGATGTAAAGAGTACATTCAGTTGATCGGCCATACGATTAATGAACTTCACTCGGAGACTGTCGTTCTCCATGAGCTTACGTAAGAGTAGTGTTGAGTAAGGTTCGTTATGGCTGTAGGTCTCTGTTTCTGCCATGACCATTTCTACGGAAGGGCTGGTCCAGTCGCCAGAGTTGTAATCATCAGAAAGTGGATTTAGCCCAAAGCTTCCATCTAAGTCATAAATCCAGTAGCGCCATTTTTGTCCTTCTTCTCGTAGTCTCCAACGTCGGTTATTATTTCCAGGCCAGTCATTATTATCAATGTAGATATTGAAAATAAAGTAATCCATGAAATGATCCAAATCTATATTGGCTTTAATTTCTGCAAGGTCAGCGGGATCGTTGAAATCTGCTCCTTCGATGAAGGTCTGGTAAGCTTCCCAGGCGTCTATTTCACCATGCTCTACATTCTGAGTATTGGCAATCAAGTCCGCAGCTCCTTTTGGAATATCGTGGTGTGTTTTTAGATAACGGAAATCTAATTTCTCTCTTAGATTGTGGATTCCGAAGTATTCTCCGTTTAGGTAAACCACTGCTGGACGATAGCCCTGCATATCAACTTCAGGATCTTTGATCAGAGAATCTACATCTGCCATATCTCGAATCAGACTACTTGCACAAGCATCTCGGCAGAGCATTCGCTTCCAATCATTTCCAGAGGCACGGAGAATAAAAGAACCATATTCGTCGAAAGGCATTTCTGGAAAGAGCGCGTAATTTATTTTATTGTTTCCATACTGATTTCTGGTTCTGAAAGACAAACCCTTATGTGGATAGGTCTGACTATGTCGCCCATGAATCTGGACACCCATGTCCTGGCGGAATCCAAAAGTTCCATCTGCTTCAAACAACTCGACGTGAATCGGTTGTTCAATTGGATCTAAGAAGTTTTCATAAATACCTTCATCATCTCCAAAGAAATTGTCATCAGCTGTAGATAAACAGAAGATGGGAAACTCATGGTCGATACCAAATAGATAAGTATGAGTCATCGTACGGCTGGGGTCCATTCCATTAGAGAATGTTCTGGCACGTAAAACGGTAGTCTCATCAATTGTCAACGGATTGTTATACTCTGAATCATTATCGGTAGGCTCCGAACCATCGGTGGTATAATAAATTACTCCTCCTGTCGTATTAGTCGAAAGACTTACCGTAAAAGCATTGTTATAATGACCACCAGCGGCGGTGGCCACCGGCATATTTGCTTGAATGTTTCCAGAGCTATTGTCTTCTTCAGGTGTAGGCACTGTAAAGAAAACCCAAGGTGTTTCAGCATCTTGCTCACGACCGATAGAAATATTGGCAGACTGAGGCCCAAAAGTATAATTGTCTAATACGGTAGTTCCATCTGAATCGACTAAGGCAATGCTTTCCCCTGAAGCAGACAATTTGAAAGGCGCATGCAAAGGCCCTTGAATCGCTTCGTCATCACACCAGATCAGCAAATACCCAAAAGCAGGTATTGTCGTGACTGAAGGTTGGCTGGCAGGGATAAACCACTTCGCAAGATTGGTCATATCATCTGTTAGGTACATCCCTCCGATGTTGACATCAATCGGGCTATCGTTGTAGATTTCGATCCAGTCGTCGTCTTGTCCGAACTCATCAGTATTAGTATTCGAATTAGAAGCTAGGATTTCGTTGATGTAGAGGTTTTGGGCTTGAAGGGATTGGTCGAAGGAAAAAATCAATAAGCAATACAGTAATACCAGCCAAACTGGTTTTGTGACATTTTTCATGGCGTGTGTAGCATTTGGTTGTTAACAAAAATTGCGAAATCGATTAGAGCAAGACTATGAATAATTTACACTTAAATAGAGTATTGTAATACTCTACCTAAAGGGAAATAAACTTACTTAGATCGGCTCTAATTAATTGATAGTTAATGTGCGGTATTGGGAGGAAATCTCTTTTGGTCTGTTTAGAATGAAACAGTTTGAGACTTTTTTTAACGGTAAGGGGGATGTTCTAAATTAGGTTAGGGTTCCAAGTTACAAAAAAATAAAATGAAAAACGCCCTTGCTTTTCAGCAAAGGCGTTTTTCTTAAAATAAGTTTTAAAAGCTTTCTACCCCTCAATTTTTTTCAGTACATCCATCAACTGTGGCGCAGATTTCATACCGACACTCTGAGTCACCTTATTCAACTCTGCATCAAAGACATACAAAGTAGGATAACCTCTCAAGCCTAAAGATTGTGTAAACTGATGTTGCGAATTTCTTCTGTTCTCTGGAATGGCAGGATTGTAATTCGGGTTTTCGAATTTTTTTCCATTGAAGGTTATTGCTTCTCCAGATTCTCCATTGAACTTTACTGCATAATAGTTCTTATTCAGGTATTCAATTAGATTTGGATCTTTGAATGTACTACGCATCATCATTTTACAAGGGCCACACCAAGGAGTATACACATCTACGAGGATTTTCCGTGGTTCTTTTCTTACTTTTTGCTGCACTTCTTCAATGCTCATCCATTGGATATCAGTACCTGACTGAGCGGTAGCTGTGGCTTTCGGTTTTGGTGTAGGTGCTTTAGGTGTTACTGTTGGAGGTGTTGCTGGTGTTTCTTCAGCCGTTACGGGTTTTTCTCCACCGCAGGAGCATAACAATAATGTTACAGATAGAATTAGGAATGAGAAATACTTCATGATGATAATTTAATTTATGGTTTTATGAAAGGGTGGATGGGGTTGATGAGGCAGATGAGGTAGATAGGGTTTATTTGAAACCTTATTTGCCCGATCCACCTTATCTGTCTCATCTACCAATAATTTATTTAGAATCCCATCGCAAAATAAGCATCCAACTCTCCCTCCAAATCCGCGACATCAATATTCTTTGCAATGATCTTACCGTTACTATCCAGCAGATAATTAGTTGGTAATGCTTCCACTTCGTATTGTTCCATGACTGGAGAATCAAAGCCTTTCAAATCTGAAACTTGTACCCATTCCAAACCATCTCGTTGAATGGCGTTCTGCCAGCTTATTGCACTAGAGTCCATAGAAACTGAGTAGATCTCAAAGCCTTTGCTTTTGTACTCGTTATATAATGGTTTGAAATAATAACAATTCTCTTCATTGCAAACCATACAAGACGATGCCCAAAAATCTACTAGCACCACTTGTGCGTTCAAGGCTGACAAAGGTATCATTTCTCCTTCAGGATTTTGTAAAGTGAGATCAGGGAAATACTGATCTTCATCCAGCCCGATCAAAGAAACCATATCTGTATACACTGGCTCAATGTCATCCGAAGACTGATTGAAAAAACCGATTAGCAACAAAACTGCCGCCGCTGCTCCTGCTACCCAAAGACCAATATATCGCCTGGGACGTTGCATCGACGATTTTTCACTGGACTTATCCAACAGGCGATTCATATCTTCCCAGCCGTTTGCATCTTCGGAGATGTAATCGAAATTAGCTTTGTTGTTTTTGAAGAATTTTTCTAGTTTATCCATGATACTCTTTATAGGGTGGAAAAGGGTGAGAGGTAGGAGAGGGCTTGCTCGTTTGGCGTAGCTCAGTGCAATTTTTTTTAATAGTAGAGAGGGACTCTTGATTTGTAGCCTCTCCTGCCTTAATTCTTTTCTCAAGTTTTTTTCCAAAATAGATCATAACAATACTTTTACATGTAAAATGAATATCAAAAGCTGAGTCCTATCATTCCCTAAGGGAAACGCTCTCCTACCCAGGAGAACTACGTTGTACTACGATTACTAGGAAAGCCCTCTTCTATCCTTGTCTCCCTCTTCCACCCTTCCTAAAAACCTCCCTCAACCGCTTCTTCCCCCGATTATACTGCGTAATAGAAGTCGAAACTGAGATGCCCATAATTTCCGAAATCTCCTTGTGATCATAGCCTTCCAGTAAATAAAGGCTGATAATCGTTCTATAGCCAGGAGCCAGTTTTGCCAATGCATTTTTTGCTTTTCGAATGTCCCAATGTTCTGGAAAATCGTTTTCGTTTGTCTTGATATCTGCAATCTCGGTTTCCTCTATATCATAGATAGGCATCTTTCCTTTTTGTCGAAGGAGTGAGATGGCTCTGTTGACGACGATTCGCTTGGCCCAACCTTCAAATTTGTTTAAATCTTTCAAGGTGCCTAGACTACTCAAAATTTTTAGAAAGGCATCTTGTACTACATCCTGTGCATCTTCTTTTTGCCAAACGACTCGGTACGCTTTGTTTAGAAACTGATGAATATACAGTTGGTACAAACGCTGCTGCGCCTGTCGCTCGCCGTTGATACATTGCCGAAGCAATTGCACGGAGGCTTTCTGCTGTAATGGTTTCGTTTCGATAATTTGCACCTTAGTTTGTTCGTGTTTGGTTTATTTGAAACACAATTAATAGACTTACTAATATCAGAGATATTGCATGCTTTAACTTGATTTGCTTAAAAAAAGTTATTTTTCGTGCTTCAAAACGAAAATATTCCAATATGACAGAACTCAAAAAGAAGCTCAATCTCTATGGGCTGACTATGATCGCCGTAGGTGCTTGTATCGGCTCAGGTATCTTTCGCTCCCCAGGCGAAGTAGCTGAGGCGGTTCCGAATCATACTTTGATATTGGCGGTTTGGGCACTTGGAGGAGTTATCGCTTTGACGGGGGCACTTACCTTTTCGGAGCTGGGGGCGATGTTTCCAAAGGCAGGTGGTGTCTATGTTTACCTCAAGGAGGCCTATGGAGAAGTTGTTGGATTTCTTTATGGTTGGGTGATTTTGTTGGTTATTAATTCAGGCGCTTTGGCGGCGCTGGCGATTACTTTTGCAGATTACATGACCTACTTTGTGGAAATGAGTGAAAATGTAAAAGTATTGTTAGCAGCTTTTACTATTGCGATTCTGACGGGTGTAAATATCATAGGAGTGAATGTCAGTCAAATTTTTGCAAACCTTTTTAGTACGCTGAAATTGATTGCGATTGCAGGAATCATCATAGCCGGGTTCGTTTTTTACAATGCAGAAAAAGTACAATTGGATTTCTCGATGGCTTCTGCTCCTGAGAATATTTTTGGTTCTATGCTGGTCGGTTTGATTGGAGTGCTTTGGTCGATGGGCGGTTGGCATCACGCCTCCTATCTTTCGGAAGAAGCTATTGATGCAAAACGAACAGTGCCACGTGCGATGATCCTTGGAGTGCTTGTCGTAACGGTGATGTATGTTTTGGTGAATTTAGCTTACATGATGTTATTGCCCTTGCCGGAAATAGCTGCTTCCTCAAAAGTGGCTGGAGATGCAGTGGGACAAGTTGTTTCTTATGGTGGAAAATTAGTTGCCATTATCATTGCCATTTCTATTTTTGGAACCATTGGAATTTACACGATGTCTGCTCCCCGGATTTATTTTGCGATGGCAAAGGATGGTATTTTCTTTAAAGGTTTATCGAAAATACATCCGAAGTTTGGGACCCCCGCGAATGCTATGCTGGTACAGGCCGTTTGGGCAATTGTGTTACTACTTTTCTGGGGGAATTTTGGAAATCTGATTTCTTACGTAACGTTCATGGATATCATTTTCATGACAATGGCTGGAATCAGCATTTTTATTTTTAGAAAAAATAGACCGGATGCAGAGCGGCCAATAAAGGCCTTAGGGTTTCCAGTTATTCCATTGATCTTTATTGTGATCTCTGCGGCTTTTGTCCTAAGCACTTTATTCGAACGCTGGGAGCAGGCAATTGCTGGTTTGATTGTCTTGGGAATTGGTCTACCTGTTTATCTATACTTTAAAAAGAAATGAATTCTCTAATCTGTTTGCTGACATTACCTTTGCAAACAATAGTTTTACAACCCAGATGAAAACCATAGATGAAGTACTCCATGCACTCGACGAAATAATTGATCAGTGCATAACTGATGAAAATCCAGTTGGTGTTTTTGCAGCACTTTATCGCACTGTTACAGCAGAGGTGAAGAAAGGGATTCTGAACAATCGCTTTGCTGACGGACCAAGGATGGAAAAGCTGGATGTAATTTTTGCAAAGCGTTTCATTGATGCTTGGGTCGCCTATTCTAACAATACTCCTACAACCCAGTCCTGGAAGATTGCTTTCGACTCAGCTAGGCGGTCTGATCTTTACCCATTGCAACATATTTTCTTAGGAATGAATGCCCACATCAATCTGGATCTCGGAATCGCAGCTGCTGAAACGGCCCCTTCCAATTCACTTTTAGATTTAGAAAATGATTTTATGGAAATAAATGTACTCCTTTCAGAAATGACAGAAGTAGTACAAAATAAACTGGGAAGCATTTCTCCAATCATGGCCTGGTTGGATCGAATGGCTAAGAATCGAGACGAGCAAATTGCAGGGTTCAGTCTGGTCAAAGCTAGAGACCACGCCTGGAATGTAGCTAATCTCTTAGCACCTATTCCAACAGAAGAGTGGGGCCCTGTTATCGATGGAGTGGATCAGCAAATAGCAAAAGTCGGAAGTTTAATTACTAAGCCTTCTGGAATACTTTGGAGATTAGCCTATCGCATTATTAACTTTTTTGAGCACAAGCCAATCGTTGACGTGATCAAGCGATTAAGAAATTAATATAATCTGTTTTTTTATCCTTGATAATTATCAAGGATAAAAAAACAGATTATATTAATTTCTTAATCGCTTGATCACGTCAACGAT
>JBGCDT010000060.1:0-11130 GCA_045105695.1 Saprospiraceae bacterium
GATGATGGAGATGCTACTACGATTGATGATGTATTGAACTCAAATTGTGAGTGTTTGGGAACTAGTATTTTCGATTGTCCTACACTTTCCGCCAACACTGGAGCGCCTTGTGATGACGGAAATCCAGTAACTTACGACGATGTGCTTGATGCAAATTGTAATTGTGTGGGAATACCT
Organism: Saprospiraceae bacterium; assembly: GCA_045105695.1. Lineage (GTDB taxonomy): Bacteria > Bacteroidota > Bacteroidia > Chitinophagales > Saprospiraceae > CALGLS01. The sequence continues at coordinate 178 of JBGCDT010000060.1, forward strand.
TTTGACTGTCCGATTTACTTAGCGGATATTGGAACGTCTTGCGATGACGGAAATCCAGTAACTTATAATGATGTGCTTGATGCAAATTGTAATTGCGTAGGAACTCCTTTTGATTGTCCTATTTATTTAGCGGATATCGGAGCGACTTGTGATGATGGAAACCCTACGACAATGGGTGATGCTTTGAATGAGAATTGCAATTGCGAAGGAACTAGTATTTTCGATTGCCCTGCTTTATCTCAAAACTTTGGAGATTCCTGTAATGATGGAAATCCAAATACCTTTGATGATGTCATAACTGAAAACTGTGAGTGCTTAGGAAACGAAACCCCATACGACTGTCCTTTACTCTCGGCTAATATAGGTGATCCTTGCGATGATGGAAATCCAATTTCTTTCAATGATATTATCAACAACAATTGTGAATGTAAAGGAACCATCACTGATTATGAATGCCCTCTGCTGGGATTAAATTATGGAGATGCATGTGATGATAATGATCCCGAAACTTCCAATGATGTAATAACTGAAAATTGTACTTGTGAAGGAACTTCCAGTACAGCTACCATCACCGTTGAGATTCCAGTAGCCGCTTCCAATGATGATGCTGAAGAAAAACCGAGTGGCTCTGTTTCTTTGACAAGCAGTGATTTAGAACTTGCAGTTGATGGTAGTAATATAATGAAAATTGGAATACGTTTTCGTAATCCGGAAATCCCTGTAGGTGCTGTGATTACGAATGCCTATGTTCAATTTCAAACGGACGAAACGAAAAATCTTGACCCTGTTAGTATTTCTATATTTGGAGAAGCTCATGATAATTCACCTGTTTTTGTGAAAGCAGGATTCAATATTAGTAACCGTGCAAAAACAGCTATGGTAATTGACTGGTCTAATATTCCAGCTTGGAATGTAAAAGGAGAAAGAGCTGAGGCGCAACAAACAACCAATATTGCTACCATTATTCAGGAGATAATTAATAGACCTGGTTATAATTATAACAATGCTATTACATTACTAATGGAAGGGAGTGGCCGTAGAGTGGCGGAGTCCTTTGATGGTGATGTACTTGGTGCTCCTGCTTTAGTAATCACCTACAGCTTTGATTGTGATGATGATGATAATGACGGAATTTGCAACCAGCAAGACGACTGTCCACAATCTCCAAACAATCCAGGAACGCCTTGTAATGATGGAAATTCAGATACGGTAAATGATGTCATTGATTCAAATTGTGAATGTCATGGTTCTGAACCCGTTGGTGCAGCTTGCGCTAAAATCATTACGAGTTGGGATGATGGAGAGGAGAAAGCGGATGGCGCTGTTAAGTTGAGTAGTAGTGATTTAGAATTGGTTCAAGAAAGTTCTTTGCAAACAGTAGGGATGCGATTTCAAGATATGCTGATCCCCCCAGGTGCTACTATTACGAATGCTTATCTTCAGTTTACAGTAGATGAAACAGCAAACCTAAATCCTTGTGAGTTAATTATTCACGGACAAGCGGATGGGAATCCATCTCAGTTTGCCAAAATAGATTACAACATCTCCAGTCGCCCTAAAACCAACGAGTTTGTAATTTGGACGCCAGAGGATTGGATAACAAAAGATGTGGCAGGCGACGCTCAGAGAACCTTGAATTTATCTCCTGTTATCCAAGAAATCGTAAACCGATCAGATTACAATGCTGGAAATCCAATTGTGCTTATCTTGGAAGGGACGGGTAGGAGAGTGGCCAAGTCATTTGAATCAGGGGCGGCCTCTTCCCCTGAACTATGCGTTGAATTCGATTTGCAAAATAATAACACTAGTGATAAAGCGGAAGAACATTCTCTTTTAGAAGAAGGATCTATCAACTTAGCTTCAGATCTTAAGGTTTATCCAAATCCAGCAAGTGATTATTTGAATTTAGTTTTCAATAGTTCAGATAAAGACGAAATTACAACTATCCAAGTGATTGATATTAACGGAAAAGTATTGTTAGAAAAATCTCAAGAAATTATTGCAGGTACAAAAACACTTTCTATAGAACCGTTGAACTTGCCAAATGGAGCTTACTATCTGCGATTGAATATGCAGCAAAGAGTATTGATGGGACAGTTTGTAATTGTTAGATAACCTGATTCTCTAAACTAAGGATAGCCGCACCAGCTTCCTCCAGATTCCTCCCAAAGGAGAATAAGCCCTCCTTGTGACCAGCCATTGCGAAGACTTTTGTCTCGCAAACGCTGGTCTCTTTTATTAGTCTTGTTATCTCAGTTGCCATCTCGGGAGTTCCATAGGCTGCGCTTGCTGGAGTCGTAGGAATGTTGTGTAAAACAGATGTCCAAAGTTCTAGACTATGCACGTGAAATACTGCTTGTACCCAATCTAACTCCTGATAGATCATAGCATGGCTCATACTTTCAGAGGAAGCGATCACGGGACCGATACAATTTACCATATTTCTACTAATGTCAAAATCGATGACTTTAGAATAATGTTCATTGGATAGTGTCTCCAAATTTCCAGTTTTAGATCCACTGATGAAAAAGTGATTCCCTTTCGCTCTATGACTTACGTTTCCAAAACCAACGCCATCTGGATATGCTCCGATGAGATGTACATCAAAGAGCTTTTGCCGCCACTGATTTAGATTTGTAATTGTATTGTTACGGAAAGCTACGGAAGGTTCCCAGTTTGCTATGAATTTTATATATCCTTCGTCGTGTTTCATTCTAGCTCTGAGTATTAGTTTCTTTTCTCAATGCACCTAAGGCTTGTTCATTTGCTTCGCAGATTCCAAACTCCGTTATCAATCCAGTGACTAATCGCGCAGGAGTTACATCGAAAGCATAATTCGCGGCGGGACTTTCTTCAGGACATAACAATACTTTTACAATTTCTTCATTCTGTTTCCCTTGAATGTATTTTACCTCCTCTGCGGATCTGAGTTCTATCGGAACTTCTTTGACTCCATCGTTCATACTCCAGTCGATACTACTAAATGGAGTTCCTACATAGAAAGGAACTTTATTATCAGCGGCAGCTAAGGCTTTTAGATAAGTTCCAATTTTATTACAAACATCACCTGTGCGAGTCGTTCGATCTGTTCCGACGAGGACTAGGTCTACTTGTCCATGTTGCATAAGATGGCCTCCAGCATTGTCCGTAATAACGGTATGAGGGACACCATGCTCTTTGAGCTCAAAGGCGGTGATTCTTGCACCTTGATTTCTAGGTCGAGTTTCATCTACCCAAACGTGTACTGGAATACCAGCATCATGAGCTGCGTATATTGGCGCAGTTGCAGTGCCATAGTCTATACAGGCAAACCAACCGGCATTGCAATGTGTGAGAATATTTACCGTATCAGATTTTTTCTTGAAAATGGATTCTATCAGTGGTAAACCAAATTGTCCGATGTTTTTACAACGTTGAATGCTTTCTGTCTTTAAAAGCTTGGCTTTTTCTAACAATACACTTACTGTTATTTCTTTTACGTCTTTTACAAGCGCTAATTGTTGTTCTACAGCCCAGGCTAAGTTTACGGCAGTTGGTCGAGTCGCTTTCAGTAGTTCGGCTGCATATAACAGTTCTTTCTTATGGTTTTCACTTGAAGAATTCAAAGCTGCAAGATACATCCCGAAAGCAGCAGTAACTCCAATCAAAGGCGCTCCTCTGACGTGCATATCCTTTATAGCGATGGCAACTTCTTCTACAGTAGTCAATTGCTCTATGACGAATTTATGAGGTAGAAAACGCTGGTCTATTATCTCAACTATTTTATTGTTATCAGTTGATAACCAGATGGTATGGTAGTGTTGATTGTTGATTTTCATAATGTGTTTATTACTGCTTTTGTGTTATAGCGATCTCATAAGCTGAGATTTATCTTAGGGGAAACACAAACTATGAAACAAAAATACCAAAACACCCTTGGATTTATCGTACTGGTGATCTTATTATCTTTATTACCATTGCTTTTGTTGGCGCAGGATTATTCAGAGCTAGGTATTACTAAAAAGGTGGAAGCGGCTGTTTTATATGAAATTTGTCAAGCTAATTCTAAGTTGTCCGTTGGCGGAAGTCAGGTAGATAATACTTTTATTAAACGTTGGGAAAATCATTTTCATACTAACACTGACGTCTGTGAATTGAAAGAAGTGATTTGCAATAGCAATGGATTGATAACTGCTTTAGATTTGTCTAACATGGAATTGACGAAGCTGCCGTCATCTATGCAAAGTTTGAAACATTTGGAACGGTTATATTTACATGAAAATGAATTAACAGAACTACCTTCCAGTTTAGGGAACTTGGATCGATTGAATGAGTTAACGATTTTCCAAAACGATTTAGATAACTTAGATCCAAAGCTGAGAGCCCTTTGTGGAATCAGTGTAGTAAATGGTTTGGATGGAAATCCAGTCAGTCGATATATGACTTGGGAAGAATTCTGTCGAGGAATTTAAGCGCTCTTATTGTTGCCGGCAATGGCATTGATCATTCCACTAAAAACAATTCCATGTAAAGGCACAATAGAATACCAGTACAGACGCCCTAGCAACCCATGCGGTCTAAAGGTTGCAGTCTGGACCAATTCTTCATCTTGAAATTTAAATTCCAACCAAGCTTCTCCAGGTAGTTTCATTTCTGCAAAAAGCAACAGCCGTCCTTCTTCTTTATTCGCATAAAGCACTCTCCAAAAATCCAGTGCATCACCAGGTTCCAATTCGTTTTTGTTGGTGCGCCCTCTACGCAAACCTACGCCTCCAAACAGTTTATCGAGGTAACCTCTAATGCGCCATAGAATGTCCGCATGGTACCAACCATTTTCTCCACCTATTGACCAAATTTTATTAACGACTTTGTTTTGCGAATTGACCTTTCGAGAACGTACATCTTTGAAACAGCCAAATACAGGTACATCAATGAAATCTGAAATATTGAACTGCTTGACACCACTGACTTGAGAATCTTTCCAACTCGAAACAATAGCCTGGCTATTTATTTTTGTAAAAGCACGTTCCAAGGTTTTTTGATATCCTTCTGGTTGAATGTTTAAAAGTTGATTGATCTTTGTGTCTCTGCAAACAACCTCAATCTTCATACTATCCACCAATGAAACGGCAAGCATATAAGAGGTCGATGTAACAAAGTACAGCCAGTAAGAAGAAAGCCTTGGAGTCATCACAGGCACTGTGAATATCCGTCGATTCAAACCTCTGAATTTCGCAAAACCCAACAGCATTTCCTTATAGGTTAAAATGTCTGGTCCACCAATGTCAAAATTTCTATCATACAGTTCTTCTCGAAAAAGCGATTTAGAAAGAATTGTTATTACGTCCCGAACACCAATGGGCTGACACTTCGTATTCAACCATTTTGGTGTAACCATGATCGGTAACTTTTCAACTAAGTCTCTCACGATTTCAAAGGAAGCTGATCCAGAGCCAATGATAATTCCCGCTCTGAAAGTTGTTAAGTTGAATGTGCTTTTAGAAAGAATGTTTTCTACGTTCTTGCGAGAACTTAGATGCTTAGATAGTTCGTCTTCATTAACAATTCCGCTGAGATAGATGACATGTTTGACTTTAGTTTTATTAATGGCCTGACTGAAGTTTATTGCAGAAACAGTCTCTAGCTCTTTGTAATCTTTAGAGTTAGACATGGAGTGAATCAGGTAATAAGCGGCATCAATATCTTGAGGAATACTTTTCAGAGACTCTTCTTCTAAAAAGTCTACTTGGACCACCTCAATCATAGGAAGCAGCGATTCCGGCGGATTGAAACGCGCGGCATCACGAACACAACAAACGACAGAGTGTCCTTCGTGAATAAGTATCGGCAGTAATCTTTTACCGATATAACCGGTCGCACCTGTAAGTAGAATTTTCAATTATTGGAGTTCTATTTTATCGATCAGAAGTTCAAACTCTTGAGGTTCTTTATTACCAATTAGAATAGCGAGTTCAGTAATGTGGTCTTCAGCAAAATTGCCAAAATCTAATTTACGTCCTCTAAAGCTAGGGTACATATCAGCAAGCGGGAGTTCGATCTCCTGCCATTCCTCAGGAGCCGTAAAGTAGGTGATGTATGAATAATAATTATTGAATTCGTCTTTTACTCGAAATTGATATCGCTTACCGTCTCCTTTTACTCGGATAACAATTTTGGTATGACCTTTCAAATTTATTTTATCAAAACGATAGCGTACAGAAGAGAATCCACCGTTGTTTTCTAAAGATACTTTTCCTTGGAAAAGACCATGGCCTTCTTCGTTGATTTTGAAATTTCCATCAGAGCGACCTCCCATGACTACGTCGTCTACAATTCTCCAATTGGTAAGGTCAGAGTTAGCATTGAAATCAAAAACAGTGATAGGGTGTAAAGCGGTCATAAGGAAAGCGAAGATTAATAAGTATTTCATGATTATTTGTTTCCCTCTTTAACAGGTGAGTTGTTTTTTTGTTTTGAAAACTTCGTGAGCATAGAAGAATTAGTCCTAGTGCAATTTTCTTAATGAAGCTAGGTTTATGAAGATTCAAAATTATTGCTATCTATTGCTGGGGGATTGTAGTGTGAACCTAAGCATAGAAAGTACACTTGTAAGGATATGTAGTTTTTGCCAGATCGCAGATGGATTTGTTATTTGTTATTCTATTTCAAGACCTTTGAGAATGACGGTCAGTAATTTTTCTACTAACATAGGGTCGCTATTTTTGATGAGCATCTAAGGCAGGCAGTAATTTGTTTAGCAACTCTTCAACTACCTGAGGATAAGCATCTTCCGCATTCCAGTAAGCACACCAACAAGATGCGTCGGCTGGATACATACCGGTTTGGTTAAGATCTACGCTTCCTAAATTAGCAATTGTGTTTTGTGCCTTATCTAGCAGAATCACATCTTGCAGTTCTATGTGAATCGAAGCCCAGGAATCCTCCTCTATACTTCTTCTCATTGGAGGCCCTAGTGGTCCGTTTCCTAATCCAAATATAAAAGAGTTAAGAACCGCTCTAGACTGAGCCTTTTGCGTGTAATCTTGTATGACCTTAAAGTTTGTAAGATTAGCTTTTATGTAATAATCTACATTTTCCTTCTTATTGAAGACGACCTGTTTAAATACATCCGTTCTATTAAGATATGCGGCTGTTACTTTCGTCAACTCATCGGCTACTGGCTCTTTGTAAAACCGCTCAGCATTGATACACTTAGTACCTTCCTTACTTTCTACAATTCTTTTTTTCGATGAAAAGAAAAAAGAGTTTTTAGGATTCTCTGATCTTTCATCTTCAAATAACAATACACTTACAACTTTTGATTGATGATTATGGTTTTCTTCAAATTCAAAAGTTGTAAGTATAAAGTCAGAACTGTATTTTGGCAAACAACCAGTAAACACAATTAGAGTGAAGCAGCCTGTAAATAGACTACAAATTAAGGTTCTCATTATTTTCTAGCGTATCAAGGTCAAACTACCTTCCTCTACAAAAGTCCCGCAGCCATTCACATTAATTTCTATTTTATAAATGTAAGAATCCATCGGAGAAGCTTTTCCTTTATGCGTTCCGTCCCAGCCAGTAGCAGGGGTGTCATTGTCATAAACCAACTGTCCCCAACGACTCCATACTCTAAAACTCTCAACGACATCTTCTACTCGTAGGTCTTCTGTCGTAATGACATTGAAGTGATCATTTTGTCCGTCGCCATCTGGAGTGAAAGCATTTGGTAGAGCGGTGGAGCCTGCAAATTGATTTAGGTTGTAAGTGAAATTTCCAGGGGTACATCCTAGTCCAAAAATATCATTTATAGAGAGTGTGTAAGATTGAGGAGGTACAATGTTCGTGGCAACTGTCACTGGGCAATCCGTACAACTAAGGTTATCGGCAGGTGTCCAAGTATTTGTGTAATATTCATTATCAGCACCAACAAGAACAATGTCCGTATTATCACAGATAGTGGTATCACCTCCCAAGAAACCCGTAAATATCGGAACCACATCAGCAGTTACTGCTACCGAATTATCACAACCTGTACCGTTAGATTCTTGTAATGTAAATATCGTAGTACTTGTAAGCTCTGCGGTAACAACTGAAGTTCCAACATTATCTCCAAGTATTTGAACTTCAGGCAACCAGGTATAAGTATTTCCAGCAGTTGGATTATCTACGGTTAGAATAGTCTCATTACCTGCACAAACCGCTACCGCTGTTCCCATTGTATTTGGCACATCGAAGACTACCACATTCTGCGTCAAATCATCAACACAGCCAGTAGTACTCGCTACAACTAAAGTAACTTGATATTCTCCAGCCTCCGTAAATGTATTGTTAGGGCTTTCTTCGGTAGAGGTGCTTCCGTCTCCGAAACTCCAGTTATTAGTATCTCCACCAACAGAGTTATTCGTAAATACAATTTGCTCCCCAATGCAAGCCGTAGTATCTGTACCATCATTAATCGTAAAGTCCGCAATTACTTCTTCTATGGAAATGGTCTTTTCAATCGGTATAGTACAAGCGTCATTTGCAGCTCTGAGGATAAGTGTTGCAACGGTTTGCCCGGAAGGTGGGTTGAAGTTGTACTGGTGTGAGGTAGGGTTTATATCATCTACAACCGTTCCATCTCCAAAGTCCCAGCTAAAAGAACTAATATCTACAGTGTCTATCAAAGTGAAGTTTACCGTTTCTCCTAAGCAAATAGAATTCGGGTCAAGGATGAAATCTCCTTCTGGTCCAATCAGACTATAAGTTTGCATTACCGTATCTGCACAACCAAAAGCAGTGCTTGTTATGAGAGTTACCTCAAAAACACCTTTGCCAAAACTTGCGCCTGGGTCCATTGCAGAAGCCATTTGTCCGTTCCCGAAATCCCACTGATAGGAGAGTGGGCTAGTGGTATTAGAGGCATCCATGAATAAGGCATTTTGTGGATAACAAATAATGCCCATTCCATCCATGTCAGAAGTAAAAGCAGCCTCAGGGAAGTCCTGAACAGTGACGGTTGTTGTACTTGTGTTTTCACAACCTGTTGCAATTTCTTCATAATTCAAAACAACGTTGTAAGTTCCACCAGTTTCGTAAGCTGTTGTAATAGTATTGTTAGAACCGGTTGTACCGTTATCTAAATCCCAATCAAAAATCAAACTGGAACCTTCCTGAGTAAAGTCAGTTGCGGAAAAATCTATGGAATCACCTACACATAAATTTGCAGGGAAAGGAACTGTAGAAATGAAACTAATTGGTTCGTAAATTTCAATTTCGTCAGTAGCAGTAAATGGACAACCAATGGCATCCGTAATTTGAAGACTTACTTGAACCGTTCCAACTGCTCCACTTGAATAAGTATGCGTTGTGTTTTGATCCTCTGAAGTATTCATATCTCCGAAATCCCATTGCCATTCAACAATAGTGGTATCTGCTGTTGAGAGGTCTGTAAATTGTACATCTGCCGGAAGGCAAATCTTATCATCATCGAAAGAAAAATCAGGGGTTGCATCAAAGACTCTGAACTCATGATTGGTGGTGTCTTTACAACCATTAATGTCTGTTACTACAAGCATCAGTGATTGATCTCCTTCTGGGAAAAACTGAGGTATGCTATCTTCCTCAGTTGTAATTGGTCTGTTGTAGGAAGGATACCAGGTGTAACCACGCCAGCAAGAACCTTCAACATCTATAGATTCAGAAGCATCTAATTGATATTCAATTGAAGTACATAATAAAGTGTCTAAAGTTATTGCTGCCTGAATCTGAGTCACATGAACATCAACGGTATCGGTAGAGGCAGGACAACCGCTAGCGTTATTCTCAGCAGTCAAAACTACGGTATAAACATCTGTTGAATCATAAGTATGCACTAAGTCCGTCATCGTCGAGGTTGTCATATCTCCGAAGTCCCAGGTTACATTTGTTGCATCCAAACTTGCATCAGTAAAAGCTACATCTAATGGATTTTCACAATCAAATAAGTAATCAATTTTTGCAATTGGTCCATTGACAGTAATCATATCGGTCTCTGTAAAGGAAGAATAACAACCATTGTATTCTACGGTCAATGTTACATCATAAACCCCTGGTTCTGTTTGAAAAATGTGAGTCATATCAGGATCTCCAAAGCAATGGAAAGAGCGATTGTCATCTGTTGTATAGTGATAAGCGTCGATGTTATCTATTGGAGTTGTATTGGTAAAGAGGATAGAATCACCAGGACAAATCTCTGTTTGATCCACTGTAAAGGAAGGAGCTATGTCATCTCCTACTTCGATGATTAATTGATAAGAAGTATCGGTACAGCCCGCTTCATTGGTTACAATTAATTGTACTGGGTATTCTCCTGGGTCAGTGAACGTATGAGTGTGCGGATCATCATTAGTAAACGATGCTGTGTTTCCATCTCCATAATCATATTCATAAAGTACCATTGGTTCTACGGTCCAAGAGGAGTCTGAGAATTCAACAGTTAGAGGTGCACAGCCATTGATGACATCAGGCATGAACAAAGCGTTTGGTTCATTTAATATTACCGTATCAATGAAGGTATTCATACAACCAGCAGTGGTAATTACGGTTAGTTGAACTGGGAAAATCATAGTTCCATTTACTGAATATGTATTTTCATCATTGTTGTATTCGTGAGTTGGGTTTTGTTCCAAGGATGTATTTCCATCTCCAAAATTCCAAAGGTACTGAGTAGCGGTAGTCAAGTTGGGAGTGAAAGTAACGACTAAAGGTTCCGAACAAGAATAATCTGGACTCAGGGAAAAGGTAGCATCTGCATCTTCTACGAATACTGTTTTAGTAATCGTATTAGAACAACCCGATGCATTTACGGAAAGTGTGATGTCTTGTAGTCCTGATTGACTGAAAACAATATTCTGAGGATTCACAGCAGTCGATATTGGAGGATCAGCATTCGGTCCAAAATCCCATGAGTAAGAACCAGAAGCAGATTCATTCTCAAAATCAATTTCGTCA
>JBGCDT010000061.1:0-44991 GCA_045105695.1 Saprospiraceae bacterium
TGATGGTTGTGGTTGTGCAGGTACTGTTTCCAATCCTTGTGCTAGCCTGGGAGGAGACAGCGATGGCGATGGTATTTGTGATAATGAGGATTGTCAACCGAATAATCCCGCTTATCCTGCTACTCCAGGTACTGCTTGTAACGACGGAAATCCGAATACGATCAACGATGTAGTTGCCGCCAACGGATGTGGTTGTGCAGGGCAAATCACTACCCCTACTTGTGAATGGACACAACATGATTACTCTAACTTTGAAGCAGGCTATGGTTTTTGGGTAGATGGTGGTTCAGATTGCGAACGTGCTTTTCTGCAAGGTGCTAATGGGAGTTTGTGGGCAATAGAACTAGAAGATAATGGGAGTAATGCGGCTATGTATACTCCGGCGATGGACCTTTCCGAGGTTACTGATATTAAATTTGACTTTTTATATAAAGGTCATGGTATGGATCATGGTGAAAAATTAATGTTGGAATTCAGTGTAAATGGAGGAAGCAGCTATGCTGTCATTCAGGAATGGATAAAAGGCATCCATTTTTCTAATGGTTCCTATATCAGTGAGAGTGTTTCCTTTAGTCATACATTTAGTGCTAATACTAAGTTTAGGTTTAGATGTCATGCTAGTAGCGCATTGGATAAAGTGTATGTTGACAATGTTACTTTCAGCATGTGTGAGGATGTTCCTTTTGATCCTTATGCGAACCAAAGACCTGTATACCGTACTATTGACGGTTCCTTAAATAACTTCGATCATCCGGAATGGGGAAAGGCAAATATTCCGCTTTACAGAGAAATACCTGCTGCCTATGGCGATGGACAAGGCAGCCTGGCTGGTCCTAATCGCCCCAGCCCTCGTCACATCTCTAACCAATTATCTGACGAACCTCAGGATAGAAGAGATGAAAGACTGTTATCTGGTATGGCTTACCAATTTGGACAATTCTTGGATCATGATATTGTACTAAGCGAAGGAGGCAATGAACAAGCTCCTATTCAAGTACCTGGGTATGATCCTATATTCACACCCAACAGCATCATTCCGTTTACCCGTTCTGCTGCTATTCCAGGTTCTTCTCCAAGAGAGCAAGCCAACAGTATTACTTCTTATATAGATGCCTCTCATATTTATGGTAGTGACCCAGAAAGAGCGGCTTGGTTGAGAACCTTTCAGGATGGAAAATTGAAAACATCAAAAGGAAATCTGTTACCATATAATACGATTGATGGAGAGTATGATTCTCCTACAGATATCAATGCACCGAGAATGGAGCGCGACATGCAGGGCGGACAACTCCTAAAGTTGGCGGTTGCTGGTGACATCAGAGCTAATGAGCATCCGAACCTAACGGCATTACATACTATTTTCGTAAGAGAGCATAACAGACTTTGCGATCTGTTGAAGAACAATGGTGAAACAGATGATGAAGTAATTTATCAAAAGGCCAGAAAGATTGTTGGGGCTATGATGCAGCGTATTGTATACGATGAATACCTTCCAGCTTTCGGAGTTTCCTTAAGCTCTTATAGCGGTTATCATTCTGACGTGAGGCCTGATATCAAAAATACATTTGCGACAGCTGCCTACAGATGGCATACTATGGTAGAAAATGATATCATCCTCAGAAACGATCAGTGTGAAGGTGTCGCAGGTGTGGAGCTACCATTAAAGACCATTTTCATGAATCCTTCAATCATCAGAAAATATGGTCCTGGTGTACTGCTCCGTGGTTTGAGTTTTCACCCGCAGTACAGAACAGACCTCAAGGTAAATAACGGTTTGAGAAATTTTCTTTTTGGGCCAGGAGCTGGCCTCGATCTAGTGAGTATCAATCTTCAACGTGGTAGAGACCATGGGTTGCCAGATTACAAAACAGTAAGGGCGTACTATGGTCTTGGTAATATTTCCAGCTTTAGCGACATCAACAGTGATGCTAAAATTCATAGCAAGCTCCATAGCTTGTACGCTGATGTTAATGACATTGATTTGTGGGCTGGTATTTTTGCTGAGCCATTGGTAAACGGCACTTCACTTCCGGCTACTGCCATTGCTATTCTCAAGAGGCAGTTTGAATCGTTGAGAGAAGGGGATTTCTATTTCTACAAAAATGACCCTGCACTAAGTAGCTGGGATATGAACCTCATTAATAGCTCTGATCTGGCGACTATTATTGAAAGAAATTCAAGTGCCCGGGCATTACCCACGGACATTTTCTTTAAACCACCTTGTGACGACGAAGATCCTTTAGAAGATTTGAAAGACGAGGGTAATCCGGTTTGCACTGGTAGTGGTGCGACTTTCTATACTTCTTGTTCCAGTACTTCCGGGTCTAACAAGTCTATAGGAACCTTCTCCGGGGCTGGTATCCGTAAAATAAAAATCAACCTTGGTTTTGCCGTCAGAATTTATTCTAATCAAGGTGAGGTTCATTATTACACAGATGACACCGGATGTTTACCAGCCGAATTGCAAAATAACATATCTTCTGTAGAGGTCTTATGTTTGAGCAACGACGACTCAACAGTAGATTGCTCCAGCTTTGCAGGGGCTTTATTCTCCTCTTGCTTTAGTAGTCCCTTGCCAATCCTCACTCCGGGAATGTACAACACAGAGCAACTCAAATCACTGAGTGTTTCCAATGATGATGTAGAAGCCATAAGAGTTCATAAAGGATTTAAGGTGACTCTTTATGAGCACGATAACTTTCAGGGAACATCATGGGAGTATATAGGACCTACTGTATTATGTTTGCCTCATAGTCAGAAAAACAAGATGAGTTCGATGAAGGTGGTTTGTCTTTCTGACCCTGACCGATCCAACTGTGAATTCAACGGAATTGCAGGTGCTATTTTCCAAAACCATTCAGATCATTCTGATTCTCATCTGGGAGTTTCTGTAGGTGTCGGTGATTATACCATGAGCAGAATGATTGCGATGGGAGCAGGTAACGATAATACCAGACAAATAAAAGTGAACAACGGTTATGCAATTACTTTATTTGAACATGATAATTTTGGAGGTAACTACACTGTTTATATGGGGGATGAGTCTGATTTGTCGACGACTATTACAGAGACAGAATATCCGATTTGGGATATTCTGGGGTTATTCCCATATACCAATACAGTCACGATGGATGATAAGACCAGTTCTATGAAAGTGAGGTGTATAGAATCTCTTCAATCGTCACCACTAATAGCTGAATCTGTTTTAGATCTAAGAGCTGTAAGAGCAGGTGAGAGAGCGCAATTAGATGTCTCCTATATTTTTTCTAAAGAGGTCGTTTTCTTGCGTATTGAAAAGTATGATGGTAAACTGGGAGATTTTGACATCCTTCATGACTTTACTACGGATCGTATCGAAGACATCTATACTTATTATGACGATGAACCCCTGCCGGGCGATAACATTTACCGAGTAAAAGTATTTTATGCAGACGATACAGAAGCAGAGACTGCTTATCGAACGGTTCGTTTCCCTCAGGCGGACAACTTTACAGTATATCCAAACCCTGCTATCAATATCGTAAATGTAGAAATGGAAAAGTACTTGGGGCAAGCTGTTGACATAGTAATATATGATATGTTAGGAGTTGAAATAGCCGCGCAGCGATTTGAGGAGTTAAACACTGCGGGAGTTTCCTTTAGTTTATCCAACGTTATGGCAGGTACTTATATCGTACGAGTTACCGCCGATGGACAAAAAGGAGTTTCTAAGAAGCTTACTATAGTGAAACCATAATTAAGAATACATTATAGTTATAAACTTGAACCCCTTTCGGTTTTCCGAAGGGGGTTTTTGTAGTACTTACCTAGAGCTTTCATTAACCAGTTTAAGAAGATAAATAAATGAGTAATGGGTATAACTATGGGCACATAGAACAGTAAATCGATACCGCCAAGTACGATACCGACTTACTGATTGAGAGCTAACACCTCTAATGCACTACGTTCTCTTTACTATACTGGCGGAAAGTTATCTAAATAGCAAACAGGAGTCTTTAGTTAAATTATACACTCTATTACCTAAATGAGGCATCATTGTACATAAAAGTTTAGAATTAATTTCCCTATTGCACAACAATCATTTTCGATTGTCGAGTATTCAATTCTTTCAGTAAATAAGAACCCGGTGGCAAGTCTGAAATATCAACACGTATCATATTGCTGATGTTCTTTTCTGTTCCTACGTTTAGTACCCTTACTGTCCTGCCCAACATATTAGTAATCAATATTTGAGCTTCCTCCCCTTTTGCTAGAAATTCAATGTTCAGTACTTTATCATAAGGAGAAATTGGGTTTGGATAGACGGTCAAGTCCGAAAATTCACCACACTCCAAAGAAAGATGTCTTATTGTTGAATACTCAAAAGAGCCATCATAATCGACCATTTTTAAACGATAGTAGTTGGACTTGCCGGCCTCATCGTCTACAAAACGATACGTTTGACCGGCAGCTTGATCTCCTTGTCCTTTAAAGGTCTCAATCGACTTAAACTCACGTCCATCATCACTCCTTTCCACCTCAAAGTAATTAAAGTTATCTTCTGACTCCGTTTTCCAAATTAGCTGAACGTCGCAATTCTTTGCCATTACTCTGAAAGAACTCAAATCAACGGGCAGTACTGGGAATACAAGACGATAATCTTCCACCTCTCCATTAGTGGCCTCACCAGCATAACTGAATTTCGCAAAAGCAGGTTCTGTCTCGAACAATCTGATTCTTGAGTAAGTGGTTCCTGCTAAGGATGCTCCTGCCGGAATGTCAAAATCATAGGTCGCCGTTCCTGAAGTCACGGCCTGGCTAATTACCATTTCTCCAGGATCAGAAATGTCACCATCCTGATTAAAGTCAATCCAGGCGACCAGCCAACCTGTGCCCGAAACGGTTGCATCAAAGTTTCCTCCATTCGTTCCTTCTGTCCAGGTTGCCAGATTGGAAAAAGTAACGCCGTCGTCCGTAGCGTCTCCGGTAGCTGCGGTGTTCTGAGTAGGCGACAATTCTGAGTCGACAGCAGTTCCCAGATATAAAGTTGGAGTAGAAGGAACGATATGGTAGGCACCTCCTTCTTCCAGAGTCGTCACTTCATAGCTGGATGGTAAGTCTCCGAAATCTATATCTACCTCATATTGGAAACCAAAATCTAAGCCTGTAACGTTAGCCGAAAGGGCTTGTGTTTGATAGACAGATGCGGTAGTAGTCGTAACACCTGGGGTAGTTGTGCTTGAAATGCTCAATGGGTTCTCCGTGGTCCCGACAGCTACAATGTAGGTATCGGTAGGAAGGTTGTCAAAAGTATAGCTACCCGAGGAATTAGTAGTTGTCTCTCCCAAAAATACTCCAGTGGCGTTATACAAATAAACTGTTGTTCCTTCCAGTTGAGTCTCGCCACCCGTAGAACAGTTGCCATCTCCATCTTCGTCTTGACAAATATTTCCACTTAAAGAGAATGCGCCATTTAATTTGTATCCAAAATCTGCATCGAGCGAACAGTCTGAGCAAGCATTACCTGCGATGGTTGCTGTGCCGCTGCTGATGACTACCTGAGTAGTCCCGTCTGCCGTTCCGTCTGCATCATAGGTGACTGTCCGGTCAGTAGGTGTCGTTACCGTAATATTGTAAGTGCCATCTGGCAAATCGCTGTACGTATAGTAACCATCTAAATCGGTATAAACGGTATCGTGATAAGTTCCTGCTGCATAGAAAACGGCATCAATAGTCACTCCTGTTGTATTGACTAATGCTACTTCGACATTTCCGATTCCTGGTTCGCCGGCATCCTGTATTCCGTCTGCATCAGCGTCAAGCCAGATGTAATCTCCGATAACGCCGGAGGCCTGATAACCAAAGTTCGCTCCCATGTAACTGGTTCCGTAACTCAAGGTAATATCCTTTACTTGATCATCGCAACTGGGTAAACCAGGATAAGTTGTACTGACACAGGTCTCTCCGTCTCTGTCTGGGTCAGCAGTTTGTGCACCCAGCGAACCAGCATCGACAGCGACTGTGTAATCATCCGGTGCCAAACCAGTGAAGAGGTAGTTTCCGTTTTCATCAGTTACAACGGTTTGTAAAGCATTTCCTGAATTACAAGTTCCATCCGCAGCATCACAGAGATAGACAGTTACGCCTTCGATTCCGTTTTCTGTCCAGTCCTGAGCGCCATTACCATTGGCATCGGAATAGATAGTACTTCCGATGGCACCTAATTTTGCGAAACCAAAGTCTAAATCATCAGAACATGCTGTGCAAGGAGCCGAATTGATACTGGTGACGTCGTTGCTTGATACGACGAAATCGTAACTATATCCTGTTGTTGAAACAGATGGATTACCAAAAGCATCTTTTGGAATATCTGTATCGGTTGTATTTGCTTTCACCTGATAGTTACCGTCAGGTAAATTATCAAACGAATAGTTTCCATCAGCATCAGAATTCGTCGTCACGGCTAGTTCATAATTACCATCGCCATCAGTATCAGCCCAGAGTTCTACAGTTACATTGGAAATGGTGCTTTCTGCAAGTATAGCCTGATCTCCGTTACTGTCTTGCCAAAGCGTACCTGAGATGGTTGCCCCTCCAATGGGCTGGTATCCAAAATCAATTCCATTGTAAGAGCTGGTTCCGTCAACTGAGATGCTCGCCAGCGCATTACAAACTGTACAAGTAATTCCGGTTTCATCTGGATCAGCAGTTTGGTTTAAGTTTGCTGGTAATGAGCTTTCAACGACTTCTATAATGTAATCGCCTGCTGGTAAGTTAGCAAAATTATATCCAGTGGCAGTTGTGGTGGTTGTAGCTATAAAAGCATCCCTACTAGGATCAATCGCTCCGTCACCATTTTCATCTTTGTAAATATTAACAGTAACGCCTAAAAGGTTTGTTTCTCCAGCATCCTGGATGCCGTCTCCATCCCAATCTGAGTAAAGGGCATCACCAACTGACGAACTTCCTGAAGGAGAAAACCCGAAGCTGTGCGATCCAGAAATTTCACCGGCACCTAACGTGTAGGTAATTGAATTGTCAATAGAGGCATCCGATTCGGCAGTCTCCGTCCAGCTACCACTTCCTGAAGGTAATGTTCCAGTAGTTACGGAGATGGTATATGCCGTAGAAGATAATAAGCCTCCAAAACTATAATCACCGTTTGCATCTGTTATGGCCGTGGAGCCATTCGACAAAGTAACAGTGACACCAGCGAGTCCTTCTTCACATACTTCCTGAATACCATCGCCATCAATATCTTCCCAGATATTTCCGAAAAGACCAGGTTGTACTGAAAAACCAAAGCTGATGTTTTCCCAATCCCAGGTGCTTCCTCCCCAGCTTGTATTTCCCATTTGACTCCATCTGTCCCACTCGTCATCGCAGTTGTTTCCTCCACTACAAAGACCTCCGTTACCACTATTTATTCCATCATCGTCCGGATCGGCAGTGCCTGATACAGCGCCGGGGATGTCAGTTGAAACAACTTCAATGTAGTAGAATTTGTCTTCTCTTAAACCTGTAAATTCGTAATATCCATTGGCATCTGAATAAGTAGTGGTGGAGCCAGCACCTGCATTACAACTTCCTCCTCCTCCGGTAGTGGTACATTCGTGTAAAATGACTCTAATGTTTTCCAGTTGGGCGTCTGAACCATCCCAACCCTGAGTTCCTGACCAACCTGAGCCATTCAAGTCATTCCAAATATATCCTGAAATTGAACCGGTGTTAAGTATCGTTACTTCTGCTGATGCAGTAGCATTATTAGCTGTGTCTCCATTGGTGAATGTTGCTCCATTTACCTCTGCTTTATTGATAGTCACATCTCCATTTATAATATCAGAGGGTTCTTTGGCTTTAAAGTAAACCATGACTTCTTGATTTGAATAATCCTCAATGGAAGCGGTTTCAATCAATCGGTTGATTTCCTCCGCTGACAGATGACCGTCGTAAATAGTTACTTGATCAAGAACACCGTTTAAATGGTTGGTTGTAATAGTAGGTAAATTATTACCTAAAATGTATTCTAGTGGTTCAGTACCTGAAATGTTGACGGACAGAGCCTGACTATTAACAACTACGCCGTCCACGTAAAAGTAGATAGTTGAACCGTCGTAATTGACTGTGATGTGATGCCAATTTCCATCATCAACAAAGTAATTAGAAGGGACATTGATTTGAGTACCACTATTGTTATAAGTAAACTGGATTCCGCCTGTAGAGGACATGACGACAAACCATTCTCCGATAAAATCTCCTCCACCGTTTGATTGGCAAACGTAAACGTTACTTGCAGTTACCATTGGATTGGTGAGTGCCCAGAAAGAAACAGCAAAGCTATTACCTAGTCTGGAAAGATCTGGAGCCGTCACTAAGTCATCAGTGCCATCGAATTGTAGGGCGCCATTTCCTGTTCTTCCGCTGGCCCAGCTTGGCCCGTTGAGAAGTGTTCCTGTAAGGTTATTTCCACTCGCATCGGTAGTGGTCGTTCCGCTTCCTTCTTCAAAATTCCATTGTGCTACAATGTTAGGAGAAGAACCTCCATCCATACTGGCATTCACACTTCCAATATTTGTCCATGAAATTAATCCAGTATTGCTATGAGGAGAAGAACCGCCAATATTGAATGCAGATTCTCTCGGTTCCGCATATAAAAACTCAAGTCGGTCAGCATCAAAAGTGTCAATAACTGGAATTGTACTTAAAGGTATTTCACCTCGATTGCTAACATTTAATTTATAGCTAATGGTATCTGATTCATAAGCCGGATTTGAAGACATCAGTGTTTTTGTGATTTGAATGGCTGGACCAAAACCAAAATCTGTATCGGTTTGGTCTACAGCTACTCCGGAGGCACTGTTAGGATCAAGAGCTATACTTTCACTCGTAGTTGAAGTATACACGTATCCTGATGTGATGTCAGTATCCTTCTCATCAACAACAACAACATAATTGCCATCCGCAAGATTAGAGAAGGTGTAATCTCCATTAACATCACTCGATTTAGTTTCCCAAACGACATCGTTTTCGTCTACAATACCATTGCCATTTCTATCATAGTAAAGGGTGACAGTTACTGATGATAAACCACTTTCATCTCCATCCTGAATTCTAGTCCACTCTACACCTGATGTACCTCCATCATCTTCGTACGCAGTCCCGGATATAGAGTTGATACCAGAGATTAAAACGGTATGACTGTCTTCCAAAAAGGAATCGCCTCCACCTAAACTCGTTGTTCCAGTATTACTTACGGTCGGATCAGTGTAGCCGGAAGGAATGTTGGTTTGAAAAGTCACATCCACTACCTCAGTATTAGGAATTGCATCACTCATCCACCATTGAATATTTGTGACATCAGCTGCGGTAGCAGGTTCTGTAGAGGTCCAGGTGACACCGCCATCTATTGAATATAAAATAGTAGCAGTAATGCCAGAAGGCAGGGTATTGTTTAGTGCTGCTGACCCCGCGATATATTCCGTTCCAGCAGGAATATCAGTTGACATAACGACTGGTAGACCATATTCCAATAAACCCAGATCGCCACCTGTTGAATTGGTAAGGGTGACATTAAATTCAACAGTGTTATTTACAGGAGAAGAAACAACACCTGTGTCATCCAATGTTGCGTTTGGAACAGTGGAGGTAATTGAAGGGATATATGTGCCGTAATCGCCATTGAATTTTTCATTATCAGATCCAGAGGCGACCTCCTGATATGGTGTTAAGCTGGAGTTGCAAGGCCCTTTAAGAGCCACAAATTCATAATAGACCAGACCTACGGCTCCATTATTATTTTGAGGTAAATTTTCAAAATACATTTGATCTTCAAATGGAATGAGTTCTTCCGTTCCATCTGTTTTTTTGACAATAACCAACCCGTAGGTTTTAACCAATCGGAAACAATCCGGGTCGAAAATAGCCGGATCACCTACTGGCTGCATGAATATATTGTAATCTGGAACATAATCCCCGTTATTGTCAAAGCCCTTATTGATTCTTCCCAAATCAAACCAGATTCCATCCATACGAATCGTTCCACCGAAACCACTTCCTGTTTGAGGATTCCAACCTAAGAAGCCTTCTATAGCATCAAGATATTCTTGAGGAACTTTGTTGGTTCCATTCGGCCAGATTTTATTGGCCATCGCTGAAATTTCACTTCGCATATGAGCAGTGCTCGTTTCATATACATTTAGTAATGTACCATTATCATCAGCTGTTGCCCAAATATCATATTCGAGAAAGAGATCATCGTTTGTTTTAGAACCTCCGGTTACCTTTTCACCGCTAGGGTCAAGTCGCGGATATTCCACCAGCCAATATTGGACTGTACATTCTCCAGCCGCTAAAGTCTTGATGTATCGTGTGGCATCTGCAGTGCTTCCTGAATGGGTCAGGGAAAAAGTACCACTGTAAGTAGATTCAGATACTGTTCTTTGACGGTACACGCCCGGAGTTGCAGGTGATGCCGCAAAGTCACCAATATTGACAAAAACCTCTGACATATCATCTGTACCATTATTGCAAATCTGTACGCCAAAATGTACCGCTTCCGGTGCATAAGTGGACGGCGATTCTACATTGGAATCTACGATAAGATTTGGAGCAGCAATAACTGACATGCTTAAGAGCATGTTAGGACTTTCAACAGGTTGAAAAAAAGCGGGCATCAGTGTATCTTGTGAGTGACTAAACTTATAAGATATGCAAACAAAATATGTTCGCCTTACTGATGCCCAGTGGGAAGTTATTAAACAATATTTAGATTGGCAAAGAAAAAGAACTTTAGATTTACGAGATGTTTTTGATGCGATATTATACATCACAAGAACAGGGGTTCAATGGAGGAACTTACCGGAGAAAGACTTCCCTGCTTGGTCAGCAGTATATTACTATTTTCAGAAATGGAACAAGTCCGGCAAAGTGGAAGAAATTAATTTAGCATTGAATCAGCTTGAGCGGATGCAAAATAAAAGAGAAGCCACGCCCAGTCTAGCTTTGGCTGATTCTCAAAGTATTAAATTAGCCCCCATGATTTTTGAGCATAGAGGAATAGATGGGAATAAAAAAGTCAATGGAAGAAAGAGGCATATATTAACTGATGTACTAGGTAGAATATATCAGGTTCATGTTCACGCAGCTAATTTACATGATAGTCCTCAGGGAGTAAACCTATTAAACTTTCCTGATCATTTATCAGGTCGGTTAAAAAAGATCATGGCAGACAAAACGTATCGTGGAACTTTTGCAAAGGCCGTAGAAAAAATAGGGCTTGAATTTGAATTTCCTCAGCGTCCAGAAAATACAAAAGGTTTTGTCGTAGAAGCTAAAAGGTGGGTAGTAGAAAGAACATTTGCATGGCTGAATTTCTTCAGAAGAACTGTTATTGACTATGAACACACACCATTAAGTTCTGCTTCATTTGTTCTTTTTGCTAACATTTCAATGACTCTATGGAGAATTGACTTTGATCCAAAATAAAATTTCCTAACATGCTCTTAGTCTCCATCGACAGTTTGAGCAAGTACTCCTTGAATGTCGATAAATAATAAGGTAAAAAAAGAAAGTGTGTAAATCCAGCTTTTGCTGACTACAATTTTAAAGTATACTGGTTTCATTCTCGCTGTTTTTGAAATAAAAAATTAGTGAATCGAGAGGTTCTAGTAGCCTTGACTTTACGAGTTCCTCTTGGAAATATTATAGTAACCGGAGGAGTGTTATAATGAGGAGAGTCTCTGTGTTATATTCTAGAATAATGGCAGATGGAAAAATGTACTTATCCATCTATCAATTTGTGACAGCTTGATGAAAGATAATAGACCTTTGAAAATATCCGAATGTACTGGATGAGGTACTTAACAAGTACAAGATCTATTTTGAAAACTTAGCGTATGTGTATTCGAAAAAATAGGTTGTTTTTCTGCTTCTGACTGTTGAAAAGGGACAATAGATATGGCGCAGAAAAGTTGGCTGAGAATGATTTTACTTTGAGGTAAGAGGATTGATTATTATCGTTCAGGATGGAATCTTTGTGACAAGACCGTGACTTTCTTTTAAAGTATGAAATGCAAGCGTAGTCTTTTATGCCAATAAAAAAAGGACTCCATTTTCATGAAGTCCTTCTGTGCGCCCCTTCTTGGACTCGAACCAAGGACCTACGGATTAACAGTCCGTTGCTCTAACCAGCTGAGCTAAAGAGGCGTTTCGTAGTTGTGAAACCACTAGTAATTAAACTCCTTTCATTAAAAGAGCGCGGCAAAGTTATAACAATCAAAAGAAAAGTGCAATCTTTACGTATCTTTTTTTAAAATAATTTCAAATACCTTTTAATGGATCTAATTACCGTAGGAACTGTAGCCTTTGATAGCATCGAAACTCCCTTTGGAAAAGCTGACCGAGTTATCGGAGGAGCAGCCACTTATATCAATCTTGCTGCCTCAAATTTCACTAAAAACCTCGGCCTTGTTGCCGTAGTAGGAGAAGACTTTCCAGATGAGGAAGTTAAGTTTATGAAGAAGCGAGGCATCAATACTGATGGATTGCAAGTCAAACTGGGAGAGAAATCTTTCTTTTGGTCTGGCCGCTACCATGACAACATGAATAAGCGAGATACGCTTGTTACGGAGCTTAATGTTCTTGAGGACTTCAACCCTGTTTTGCCAGAGTCCTATAAGTATGCAAAATATGTCATGCTCGGTAACTTGCAACCTGAGGTACAGATGAAGGTCATCCGTCAAATGAAGAAGCAGCCAAAACTTATCGTACTGGATACCATGAACTTTTGGATGGACATTGCAATGCCTTCTCTGAAAAAGGTCATTAAAAAAATTGATGTACTTACGATCAATGATGAAGAGGCTCGTCAACTCTCTGGTGCTTACTCTTTATTGGATGCAGCGCAGATTATCCAAAAGATGGGACCTAAGTTTTTAGTGATCAAAAAAGGAGAACACGGAGCTTTGCTTTTCCACGGAGACAAAATGTTCTACACTCCTGCTATGCCTCTACAGAAGGTCGCAGATCCAACAGGTGCTGGAGATACTTTTGCGGGAGGTTTCATCGGATACTTGGCTAGTACAAATAGTTTGTCTTTCGCAAATATCAAACGTGCAGTCGTCCACGGTTCTGCCTTGGCTTCTTTCTGCGTAGAAGAATTCAGTATCGAAGGATTACGTAAATTGAATAAAGGAAAAATCAACAAACGACTTAAAGCTTTTAAAACGCTGGTGGACTTTGATTTAAAATAATACACTTATCAAATTCTAAGTGGTATAACAAAAACAAAGCGTCTCCCGTATGGCACAACAGGAGACGCTTTTTACGTCTATATGAAAAAACCTATTTAAAGCAATTTGTTATCAGCTATCTGATATTGTAGTGATGTATGATTTTGGGGAAAGGTTGCCTGGGGAGCTTTTATTTGAGTAATAAAAGGTGGATGAGGCAGATAGGATGGATGGGGTTTGTTTGAAAGGCGTAGCATATCAGCTTCTTTCCGAAGTTGAAAGTTTTTTCATTTTCATTTTTATTAAAAATGCAATACCTGCTGCAGTTTCGGTTTAAACAAGCCTACCGCGCGCTCCGCGAGGTGGGTGTATTGCTGCTGCTGTTGGTTAGCCCGCTTCTATTGATATTTGTTTTGAGTTTATTAGAAATGGTGCAGCAGACTGGAGCGCCGCTTATTGGACTCTTGGGACTTTATGCCGTCTTTACAATACATGCCCGTCGGCAGGATGGAGGCTTTCTTCGGTTGTTGAATTTTTCTTCTTGGAAGGTTTACTTGATGGAATATACTGTGGCTGCGATTCCTTTATCATTATTATCTGTAATTGTATTGTTAGATTTTTTGAATCCTTTGTTGTTGCATATAGGAGCTGCTCTCATTGCTTTTTTACCTTCTGGATTTTCAAGCTATTTCCAGACGTCAGGTGGAGCTGCGTTGAATTGGGTTCCCAACCAATACTATGAATACAAAACCGCTTTGCGAAAAGATTTCAAATGGGTGGTTTTACTATACCTCATTGGAATAGCTACCTCTGTGTACGCGGTTAGTATGCCTGTTGTGATATTATTGTTACTGTTAATATCTGCTGCGGCTTTTGACCCAATTGAGAATAAAGAAATACTAGAGAAAACAGTACTCCAAAAGAACTGGTTGTTTTCAAAAACACTAAAACAACTGAAAGCTTTCCACTTGTCTATGCTCCCAATTTATGCTTTGTATCTATTCTTTCACTACGAATACTGGATCATATTACTAGCTGTTTCCATTGTAGGCACAGCCCTGATCACCTTTGCCGTTTCCTACAAATACGCTCACTATTACCCTGGTAGAAAAAGCGCAAATAACAAAATGCCTATTTCTATTTTTATACTGTTTTTGATGGTTCCATTTTTAGCTCCAGCAAATATCGTTTACCTAATTGTCTACTACCGAAGAGCAAAAAGAAATATGACACTCTATTATCAAAGCTTATAAAAACCACAAAGATCTGCGCCATCAGTGCTATCAGCGTTCCGTCTTCAAAGAATTAAAATGCTAAAAATAACCAACCTCCAAGTCGCCTACGACCAACACCAAGTGCTCAAAAAACTATCCGCCTCTTTCACTTCAGGCACAGTCCATGGTATCCTAGGTTTGAATGGCAGTGGTAAAACAACCTTCTTCAACTCCCTCTACGGCTTCATCCCCATTCAAGGTGGTACACTTTCGTTAAACGATAAAGACCTCACCCCTGAAGACATGGCCTACCTCGAAACCCATAATTATTTCTACCCTTGGCTACGCGGTAGAGAGTACTTGGAATTGCTTACGCAAAACAAAAAGACTTTTGATGTGGATCAGTGGAATAGCCTTTTCGATTTGCCGCTCGACGGACTTGTAGAGAATTATTCTACAGGCATGAAAAAGAAACTAGCCTTTCTCGGAATCCTAAGCTTTGATCGGCCCATACTCATTCTGGACGAACCTTTCAATGGAGTAGACGTAGAGTCAACAGAGAAAATGGATTTGATTATTCAAAAGCTAAAAAAACAAAACAAAATAATCCTCCTGTCTTCTCACATCCTGAAATCATTAACCCATCTTTGTGATGATATTTTTGTATTGAATAATGGAGTGATCGAAACCATCGTTCCTCCAAAAGATTTCCCAAACCTGGAGTCTACCTTTAAAGAAAAAATCAGTGGAAAAATACAAGACACTTTAGATCAATTGCTTTAAGAATGCAGACCATACAACTAGACGACTATTTTATACACATCGGATCAGACACTAACTTCTGGGAAGCTTTCAACGCTTTTGTAGCTGATGAAAAATACAGTCGTAAGGTCATTGTTATGGATGAGAATACGAAACGGGATTGTCTCCCTGTTTTGCAAAAACACGTTGATCCTACGGGTTGGCCAATCATAGAAATAAAATCTGGAGAAGAACACAAGACCTTAGAAACCTGTCAGCACATTTGGTCCCAGATGATGGAGCTCCAGCTGGATCGAAAAACCCTGGTCGTCAATCTTGGAGGCGGCGTCATTGGCGATATGTCTGGTTTTTGTGCCGCGACTTACAAGCGTGGTTTATATTTTGTACAATTACCAACTACCTTGCTTTCGCAAGTAGACGCATCCATTGGAGGAAAACTAGGAATCGATTTCAAAACTGTAAAAAACACCATCGGCCTTTTCGAAAACCCAGAGGCCGTTTTTATCGCACCTGAGTTTTTAAAAACATTGCCAAAAGCAGAACTGAAAAGTGGCTACTCCGAAGTTATTAAACATGCTTTGATCGGAGATGCTTTATTATGGAAAGATTTGCAAACACTAGACATCAATGCGGAACAGATCAATTGGTCTGATATCATCCATCGCTCTCTATTGGTCAAACAATCCGTGGTCGCTCAAGATCCATTTGAAAGAGGCTTGCGCAAAATTTTAAACTTCGGACATACCATCGGGCATGCCCTCGAAAGCCATGCCTTGGATACTCCTCAACCATTGCTCCACGGAGAAGCCATTGCCATTGGAATGATTTGCGAAAGCTGGTTGGCCTTTGCGCTGAAAAAACTTTCTGAGGCAGATTTTATGCAAATAGCAAAGTTCTTAATGCCTCAAACACCTCAGCGGAAAACCCCTGTAGAAGACTTACCTCAGTTGCTCGCCCTAATGCAGCAAGACAAAAAGAACGAAGGAGGCGTTATCAATTTCTCCATCGTTCCACAGCCAGGAGAAGCCCTTTTCAATATCACTGCCCCCATCCCACTCATTAGCGAAAGCCTACACCGTTATAATGCACTACTTCCGTAATATGATAGATTTTCATAACGTTTAGTCTGCGTTAAACTGGAAGAGTACTTTATACAGTCAGAAATCTGCCTCAAACGGGTGTATTTCAAAGCTAAACCATTCAATTTTCAAGGTGCTCTTAAAGGAATTTCGTATGTTTGCGCACTGTTTTCGATTGATTCTGGAGGTCTTTGTGAATCATGCTCTTTAGCCTTCCGGCAAATGGGTAATCAAGCGAGTTAATCCATAAGCAGTTAAGCATACTATAATTCACTAATTCTTCTACACTCAGATGAAGATTAGATGATTTGAAATTAAACTAGAATTCATGGAGAATATGGATACCGGCAATAACGATTCGTCGAAGGCCATCCGTAAAAAGCGGCAGCCTACGTATCGTAAAATCGTGAAGCGACTGTGGTGGCTAACCATAGCTGGCGTGCTTGCTATTATATTTATGTTTGTGTTTTTCTCCTATCAGGACTTACCTACTTTTGAAGAACTGGAGAACCCTAAGAGTAATCTAGCTACTGAAATTTATGCAGCTAACGGCGACGTCCTCGGTCGTTATTATGTAGAAAATAGAATTCCTGTTTCTTACGAACAGCTGTCCCCTTACCTAGTACAAGCTTTAGTCTCTACGGAAGATGAACGTTTTTATCAACATAGCGGAATCGACGGAGAAGCATTGTTACGGGTTTTTGGTAAAACCTTTTTGATGGGTAATAAAAGTGCAGGTGGAGCCAGTACGGTTACACAGCAATTGGCTAAAATGCTCTTTACAAAAAAACCTGGTTCTGGTGCAGAAAGAATTGTTCAGAAACTGAAAGAATGGATTATTGCGGTAAAGCTAGAACGTAGTTATACGAAGGAGGAGATCATTGCGATGTACCTCAATAAGTTCAGTTTCCTCTATGATGCTTATGGTATAAAAGCAGCTTCCGAAATCTACTTTGGAAAAACACAGGACTCCCTACAAATAGAAGAGGCAGCAGTCCTTGTAGGAATGTTGAAAAATCCTTCTTTGTTTAATCCAATCAGAAGACCAGATACAACGGCTCATCGCCGAATGATTGTTCTCTATCAGATGATGCAAAACGATATGATTACTCAAACCGAGTATGACTCCCTGCGCTTGCTTCCGCTGGACATGACCAACTTCAATCGTAAAACACATGCTGATGGCCCTGCTCCCTATTTCAGAATTCGCTTAGGCGAAAACATAAAAGAAATTCTAGGAAGAGAAGAGAATCGAAAACCTGACGGGACTAAATACGATATCTACCGAGATGGACTAAAGATATACACAACCCTTGATCCTGTCATCCAAAAGCATGCGGAGGAGTCAATGGTAGAGCATATGCAAAAACTGCAAAAGACTTTTTGGAAACACTGGAAAGGAAAAGATCCCTGGACTTACGAAGATCCACTCTGGGAAGAAGAAGAAATTGAATTGCAGAATACCTCTCGTAAACGTGCCATGCAAAGAGCAATTCAGAAGACAGAACGCTATGGGAAAATGCGTGCTACTTACCTAAACGAAATTGCAGAGGAGGTCAAGAAAGATGCAAACGGTCTCAAGAACTTAAGAGACATCGACATCGAGAGAATGTTGAGAGAGGAAGAAAAGAAAGGAGCTATTGCTAAATTGGTTTCCCAAAAATACGTAGGAAATAAACTCGCTATCCAGTACCGACGTTTAATGAAAACCGATAATTGGAAGGTCGTAAAAACTCAATGGCGAAAGTTTAAGAAAGCAGTGGAGAAAGATTTCAATAAGGAAACGGCAATGAAAGTATTTGCTTACAATAATCGTATGGAAAAGGATACGATCATGTCTCCAGTTGATTCGATTAAGTATCACAGTATGTTTTTGCAATTGGGATCTATTGCTGTTGATCCAGCTACAGGCCACGTAAAATCATGGGTTGGTGGTATCAACCACAAATACTTCCAGTACGATCACGTAACCTCTGACAGACAAGTAGGTTCTACTTTCAAACCTTTCATTTATGCAACCGTAATTGCCCACCAGGGAATCTCTCCTTGTTTCCGAGTGTACGACTTGCCTTATACGATTCATAAAGACGAAGGCAACTTTGGACTACTCGACGACTGGACGCCAAACAATGCCAATGGCGAATACAGCGGCCAACCTTACTCATTGTTTAAAGGCTTGGCTTACTCAAAAAATACGGTTTCGGTTTACCTAATGAAGCAATTAGGAGACACCGAGTATGTGCGTGGCTTGGTTAGCAAAATGGGGCTGGATAGTTCTGTTGTTCGTTCCAATGGTCAATACAGAATTCCAAAACAACCTTCTATTTGTCTTGGCGCGAGTGATTTGACCGTTATGGAATTAACAGGAGCTTACACCACTTTTGCTAACAACGGAAGATACAACAAGCCTATTTTTATTACTCGAATTACAGATAAAAATGGACGAGATATTTACAGAGAAATTCCAGAAGGCAGAAGGGCCTTGCATCCAAATACAAACTACGTCATGGTCAACATGCTCAAGCGAGTCATGAACCAAGGCATCCCCGGCTTCAGTAAAATAAAGAGTGAGCTTGGTGGAAAAACCGGAACGACCAACGATTACGTCGATGGTTGGTTCATGGGATTATCTGCTGATCTCGTTGTAGGAACTTGGGTGGGAGGAGATGACAGATGGATTCGCTTCCGCGACCTGCGCTATGGAATTGGAGCAAAGATGGCTAGACCATTTTACCAAAAGTTTCTAACTCGACTGGAAGAAGATCCAGAGTCTGGTTATGATCCAACCCTACGTTTCAATGTGCCATCTGGCAACTTAGGAATTGTAATCGACTGTGAAGAATACGACTACGGAAATGGAATGACTCCCGAAGAAGAAAGAGAAGCAGGAACGCTGGAAGAAGACGAAGGCTTCGGTGATTACGATTTCAATAGTCCTACTCCAACTACAGATGATGGAGAAGAAGAAGAGGACGAGGAATTTTAATTGAGATCTTTAATCTTTTGAGAAGTCTTTTGTTACGTAAAGTGCGTACTAAAGTAAAGGCCGCAAACTGAGCGCGCTAAAGACTAAAGGCCAACTACAAAAGACTTATTATACTAACTAATCAATCAAATATTCATGAAACCACAAACAGCTAACTTAATCAACGCACTCGCTTTAATGGCCATGGGGCTTTGGGGCTATTTTTCTACTGGCTCCAATACAGCATTTATTTCTGTAGGCTTTGGAGTCGCTTTATTGCTATGTCAAAATGGAGTCCGTAAAGACAACAAAGTTGTTGCCCACATAGCGGTAGTACTGACATTGGTTGTACTATTAGCTTACTTTGGAATGAGATTACCAAAGGCATTAAATGGAGATACCATCGCTTTGGTCAGAGCGATAATTCCAATCATAACTGGTGTGTTAGCAATGGTTGCTTTTATTCAAAGTTTCATTGCTGCACGAAAGGCGAGAGAGAACGCATCGTAACTTATTCAATAATTTGTAATTACATTGTTAGGTAAAAGCTTTTTAGTTTTGCCTGTACACTTAGTAGACATATATCGCACAGCCTCTTGACTATGTTCAAAACACGGAATCTTCTATTTTTACTTCCTATCTTATTTATCTTTCTCCAATGCAAACCTGTTCAGGAAGAAAAGCTAACGGATATCAATTGGGATTTCTCTGATCCTGAAGTTGTAAAATTATATGACTGGCAGGATAAGCAAAATCTGGACAGTCTTTTAGCTTACATCAATCACTCTGATCCGACTTACCGCTATGGTTCGGCGATGGCATTTGCATCTTTTCAGTCAGAAAACGCTATTGATAGTTTGATCAAATTGCTAGGGGATGAAATTATAGGTGTGCGAATGGCAGCAGCTTATGCCTTGGGGCAAATAGGAGAGCAGCGTGCAGAGTCTGCTTTGATAAATGCTTTCCAAACAGACGATACTTTATCTCTAGCTGATGAATTGAACGGAACTATATTGGAAGCTATCGGAAAGCTGGGTTCTGAAAATCAGTTGGCTAATTTAGGAACGATCAAAACCTATATGAGAGCAGATACGCTGCTCTTAGAAGGACAAGCTCGTGGTATTTATAACTTTGCTTTACGCAAAATGATAGATGAAAATGCGACTTCAAGAATGGTAGATTTCTTAGTACGCCGTGGCTACCCACAATCTGTTCGATTGATTGCTGCGAATTATTTATCACGAGCGAGGGGAGTTAGGCTGGATAGCTTATCTATTGCCAATCTATCAAAAACCTTAGCGCAAGATGTCGATCCTGATATTAGAATGGCATTGATGGTGGGCCTTGGGAAAACAAAATCACTTACTGCTTTCAACGCTATCCAAAACCGGCTGAGTATTGAAAAAGACTATCGAGTAAAATGTAATGCCATACGTAGTTTGTCAAATTATGACTACCTCAAAACAGCACCAATCGTTAGACCAATGCTAGACGATGCTAACCAACACGTAGCAAGTACAGCGGCTAACTTTTTTGTAAGCAATGGTATATCAAGAGAAGCGGGTATATATCGTAAGAAAGCCAAAGACACTACATTGCATTGGCAGACACGCATGATTTTGTTTAAAGCAACGAACAGACATACCCCAGTTTACTTTGAAGCAACCAAAGGAGCAATAAATCGTGAAATCAAACAAATTTTAACTACGGCCAAAAACCCTTATCAAAGAGCTGCTGCTCTTGATGCTCTGGCAGAATACAATTGGAACTATCGATTCATTAAAGATCAAAACTTTGATGAGGACGAGACGATAATCCGTTCAGCAAGTGTAGAAGCATTGGCGAAGATTGCTCGTGATCCGAATTTCGTTGCTTTCTTTGGAACAAACGGTTCAAAGCGTGTAAAAAAAGAATTAGCAGATGCTTTTGAAGAAGCCATCACCAAAAGAGATCCTGCTATGACCGCTACAGCTGCGGGTGTCTTGAGGGAGCCAGCACTAGACTTCAAACCTTATTTGGATAGCCTTGATTTCTTAAAAATTACTTTAGACAAATTAGAGCTGCCAAGAGAGGTAGAGACATACAATGAATTGAAAAGAACAATAGATTACTTCGCCGGTAAACAAGATACAGAACCTTATGCTATTCCATTTAATCATCCGATTGATTGGGAAATTTTTAAGACAATTGAAGGAAAAGCAAAGGCACAGATCAATACGGAAAAAGGAGTTATTACTTTAGAACTGTTGACGGAGGCTGCTCCTGGTACTGTTGTGAACTTTGTGCAATTAGCAAAAAACGGTTTTTTCAATGGAAAGAATTTCCACAGAGTTGTTTCCAACTTTGTTATTCAAGGAGGATGCCCTAGGGGAGATGGATTTGGCGCTTTGGATTATAGCATCCGTTCGGAATTGCCTCCTGTTTATTACGATCAGGGGGGGATGGTTGGAATGGCTTCTGCTGGAAATCACACGGAGTGTACCCAATTCTTCATTACACACTCTCCGACTCCTCATTTAGATGGAAATTATACTATTTTTGCACGCGTTACGGATGGGATGGATGTTGTTCATCAGATTGAACAGGCAGATGTTATTGAAAGCGTAACCCTTTTGTAAAAGCATTGTTAAGTATTTTCTGAAAAGAGAAAACAATACGAAACGAACTCATCATTTTATTTAATCAACTTTTAAAAATGAAGCAGACCGCACTCTCCTCCACTCACGAAGCACTTGGCGCTAAAATGGCTGAATTCGCAGGCTACAATATGCCTATCATTTATACTAGTATCAAAGAAGAACATCAGCAGGTTAGAACCAACGTTGGCGTTTTTGATGTCTCTCACATGGGGGAATTTATCGTAAGAGGAAAGGAAGCTTTAGACCTTATTCAAAAAGTGACTTCGAATGATGTAAGCAAACTGGAGATTGGAGACGCACAGTATTCCTGCCTACCAAATCATGAAGGCGGTATTGTAGATGATCTTTTAGTCTACCGTTTAGATGAAGACAAATGTGCAGATGGAGAGCGTTCTTACATGCTGGTTGTCAACGCTTCAAATATCGAAAAGGATTGGAACTGGATCAGTCAGCAAAATGATTTTGATGCTATCATGTATAATATCTCTGAGCGCACTGGATTGTTAGCCGTGCAAGGTCCAAACGCCGCTAAACTATTACAACCACTTACAGATATTGATCTTTCTGCAATGAAGTATTATACTTTTGCAAAAGGAGAAATGGCCGGAATCGATGATGTCCTGATTTCTGTCACCGGGTATACTGGCTCTGGAGGATTTGAATTGTACGTACGTAATGAGCAACTACCCGTTCTTTGGAAGGCTATTTTCAAAACAGGAAAGGATATGGATGTAAAACCTATTGGACTCGGTGCGAGAGATACACTTCGTTTAGAAATGGGATTCTGTCTTTACGGCAATGATATAGATGATGCGACTTCTCCGATAGAAGCTGGCCTTGGTTGGATTACTAAAACTAAGAAAGGCGAATTTAACTCCAGAGATATTTTTGTAAAGCAAAGAGAAGAAGGTGTTACTAAAAAGCTAGTTGCTTTCACAGTAGATGATCGTCGAGTGCCTAGACAAGGGTATAAGATTCTAAATGAAGCAGGCGAAGAAATCGGCGTCGTAACTTCTGGTACACAATCTCCCTCACTAGATATTCCTATCGGACTAGGTTACGTAGATGTTGCTTACGCGAAAAGAGAAGTGACTATCAAGGTTGTTGCTGGTAAAAAACATTTAGAAGCAACGATAGTGAAGTTACCTTTCTACAAAGGGTAGTTACTTATTTACAACCCTTATTTTATCATAGCTTTAGATAAGGAAAATTGGAAGCTCCAGACGACTGTTGAAAAGAATAGAAAGTTGGCAAAGTGCAATGACTTATTCTGCCAACTCAGCGTCTGGAGCTTTCCTTGTATTTACTATAACTATGCAAATCATAGTGTGCTCTACGTTCTTGTGAAAGAGAAAAAACCTCAAACCTTTTCTGAGATTTTCTTTCAAAATCAATACATTTTATCAAAAAGTTCAAATCTGGCGAACAATTGCGAACTTATTCTATTTGTAATAAGAGCCCAGTCTATCTTAAAAGTTAGGCTTGAAACTTGAATTTAATCAGAGAGAATAAATAAACGACTACAATCATTCTTAAACATGTTCAATAATTGAAATCATGACAGAACCAATGAAGGTACAGGAAGGAAAAGAGAAATTCGTACAAGCATGGGGTACGCTGGGTACCCAGTGGGGCATCAGCCGTACGATGGCACAGGTGCATGCACTTTTGCTGATTTCTAAGTACTCACTCTGTGCGGATGAAATAATGGAGGATCTGAAGATTTCAAGAGGCAACGCTAATATGAATATTCGTGCACTTATGGATTGGGGGTTGGTATACAAGGAACTCAAGCCAGGAGAGCGAAAGGAGTACTTCGTTGCAGAGAAGGATATGTGGGATGTAGTCAAAAAAATTATCGTTCAGAGAAAGAAAAAAGAGCTAGAACCAATGCTCAAAGTACTGGATGAAATTACAGACGTAGAGGGTAACTGCGAAGACTCTGAAGAATTCTGCAAAGTAGTAAAGGACATCAAGATGTTTTCTTGTAAAGCGGATTCCGCCCTGGAAACGCTAACTCGAGCAGATGCTAATTGGTTTGTCGGGACATTTATGAAAATGATAAAATAGTTTCTACCTTATTTTCGATGGAATCCTAAATTACTTTCTTATTTCACTAAGGATCTTAGTGAAAACATATCCTTTATTTTTCAATAAGTATTTATGTGATTATTCTTATTTTGCGACCTGATAAGATAACCAACTACCACGTCCATCATGAGAATTAATCCCTTTCAGGCGGTTTATCCTGATTTCAATTACGTAGCTTCTGCTGATGCTTTTTTTTCAACAGTAAAGCAGGACTATGCAGAGTACAAGAAGTCTGGATTTTTCCAAAAAACAGCACAGGAAGCATTATATGTTTACCAAATCGTTAAGCCGGAACGCACCTTCACCGGTCTCATTGCTTGTTCCGATATCCGAGATTATACAACTGGAAAAATAAAAAAACACGAGAACACCCTCGCTCCAAAAAAGCAACGCCAGCTCAACTTACTCATTGGCCGAAAGGCGATGGTCAAACCTATTTTAATTACTTATCCAGAAGTAAGATCTATCTCTAAGATATTAGAAAGTTACGTTAAGAAATCTAAACCATTCTTCAGTTGTGAAATGGAAGGGGCAGACGAAACGCACTACATTTGGGAGTTGTCAGAAGGAAAGACTATCCAGAAATTACAAAACCTTTTTGCGAAAGAAGTAGCGGTATCCTATATTGCAGATGGCCATCATCGTTGCGCAGCTACGGCTTTGTTGTATGAGCGCACTCGTAAAAAGAAGAAAGTTTTTTGTGAGCAACTACTCAGTGCCTACTTTCCGGTTACGGAACTGGAGATTCATGATTATAACAGAGTAGTAGATGCCTTGGGAGAATTTTCTCCGACTAAGCTGATGGCTAAACTCTCTCGTGTTTTTGACATCACACCACTTAGAGATCCTGCTAAACCCAGCCAAAAACACGAGATGACTTTTTGTATTCACAAAGAATGGTATCGTCTAAATTTCAGAAAAGCAATTCTTAAAGAATACCAAAAAGCAAAAGTATTGTTAGATGCGAATATGCTGGATGAAAAAGTGATGCGGGATATACTGGGCATTATTGATATCAGAACGGACAAGCGGATGTCCTATGTGGAAGGTCCACAGGGAATAGAAGGGGTACTGAGGGAAACTAACAAGAGTCCTACAAAAATTGGATTCTGTCTGTACCCTGTCCATATCAGTGATGTAATAAAGGTAGCCGCCTCTGGAAAAACGATGCCGCCAAAGTCTACTTGGTTTGAACCAAGGATCAAAAACGGGATGATCGTATCAGAATTGTAGCGATAGAAGTTTCAACTAAGGAATAGTAAAACAATATGAGAAAAATTACGGCGGATTATATTTGTACAGTAGAGAGAGAGGCAAAGCCTATTGAAAAGGGAGTTGTCATTGTAGACGATCAGGGGAAGGTTTTGAAAATTGACAAGAGGGATGATCACGATCCTGCATCTTTAGAAACACACAGAGGAGTCATCATCCCTGGCTTTATTAATACGCATTGTCATTTAGAGTTGTCTCATATGAAAGGCAAGGTAGCTACAGGTACGTCTCTGATTCCGTTCATTTCAAATGTTGTTACTTTTAGAGATTCTCCTGAAGAGGAAATCATGGCCGCCATTGCAAAAGCAGATGAAGAAATGTATCAAGGTGGAATAGTAGCGGTTGGTGATATTTCCAACAAGACAGATACAAAGGCCCAAAAAGAAAAAAGTAAAATCAACTATTACACCTTCGTAGAGATGTTTGATTTTATGCAGGACGATTGGGCGGAAAAAGAATATGAAAAATACATCGAGGTATACGAAGCGCAAGCAGAAGGAAATGGTAATAAGAAAAGCGCTGTTCCACATGCCCCATATTCTGTTTCCAAATCACTTTTTCAAAAAATTAATGCAGTTAATAATCGTCAGGCAACAGTAAGTATACACAACCAAGAGACTCCTCCTGAAAATGAATTGTTTCTACAGAAGAAAGGTGCCTTTTTAGATTTTTACAAAGGCTTCAATATCTCATTGGATGCTTTTGAAGCGACTGGCCAGACGGCTATTTATTATGCATTGGCAAATATGAATCAGGATTGTAAAACACTTTTTGTTCATAACACCCTCACAACCAAAAAAGACATCGAAGCTGCCCAGTCCTGGAACAATAATGTCTACTGGGCCACTTGTCCGAATGCAAATTTGTACATCGAAAATCGCCTTCCAAACTACCAGCATTTTCTAGATACTAATGCTAGAGTAACCATCGGAACCGATAGCCTCACCTCTAACTGGCAGCTCTCTATCTTAGAAGAAATGAAAACCATTAGTCGCTTCCAGTCTTATGTATCGCTTGAGACTTTGCTTAAGTGGGCAACCATAAATGGAGCAGAAGCTTTGGGCTATGATGAAACTTTGGGAAGCATTACCGTAGGAAAAACACCAGGGCTAAGCCTTCTAAATCTAAATAAAAGTTTTCAGCTAAAAGCGGATACGACCGTTCAAAAGCTAGTTTAGAAAAATAGACCTAGCTTTCTAATTGGTTTTCTAACAATACACTTTCATTTTCTAAATTGATGAAAGGAAATCGCTCTTTTAGATTACTAATCTGCTCTAATTGCTTTTGCAAAAAGATTTGATGCGCGGTAGATGACTGCTGAAAGGGACGATGTTGGCTAGCCTGAATAACCTTTTCTAATTCAGAATTTAGAGTCTTTGTATCTTCTGAAAACAACCCGTTTTGAAAATAAGACCATATGTAGTCAATGGCGACTTCATTAGGGTGAATCATATCTGATTCATAAAAGCGATAATCCCTTAGATCATCCATCATGATTTCCCAAGAAGGAAAGTAGTGTACATAATCCAAGCCCTTAGAAAGTTTTGCACAGCTGAGTAATAGGGTAGACTTACTTCTTTGGTTTTCTATCAAGCCCTCACGCGTATGGCGAACTGGACTTACGGTAAGGATGATATTGATCCCAGGGTTTTCCACTTTTAGCTTTTCAAAAAAATCGAAAAGTTTAGTCGTACAATCTTCAACAGAGAGTAATTTTTTCTCAAAATGCTTTGCAGGTAACTTATGACAATTGGCTACGACTTGGGAATTGTCGATTGTAGAAAAACGCCATGCTGTACCGAATGTGATGATAAGTGTTTTGCTCTTTTTTAAGAAGTGGTGAGTGGTTTCCAGCTTTTTATTCATTTTTTTTAAAACCTCCTCTTTATCCAAACCAGAGAACTCGCTATGGAACTGAAAGTGATGCCAAAGCCCTTGGTATTCGAATAACTCTGCTGCTTCGATCTTCTTTATTTCTAATGCTCTATTCAATTGTATAGCAATAGAGATGGGGTTGTACAAAATCCCCAAAGCGTTTGTCAATGTTGGAAACTTATATTTCTCTAATCGCTCTCCAATATGTACGGCAAAACAAGAACCCACACAAATAGTCGAATCGCTATGATTGATTTGAAAAGGGAAATGGACAGGCTTCAGTGCTGTGCGAAAATTACTCATAAGTAAAGCAGTTGTTTTACTACAAAAGTATTAATTTTCGATTTCTCAGCCATTCAGGTTGCCGCAGAGTAGTATATCGTATGAATTTTTTCAAAAAACTTTTCAGTAAACAACCAGCAAAAGGATCTCTGAATGTTCGCTTTGGGCGCTTTACAGATGCCTACAAAACGGAGCAACAGTATGATGCTTGGGATCAAGCTGTACAGCTATTTGAAAAAGAAGAATATCTAAATGCTTACGAAGCTTTTTTCAACTACCTACGTGATGAAAAAGAAGACAATGTAAAAGTAGAACGAAACAAAGGCGTACTTACTTTTGAATTTTATCAGGGCTCTCGCGTCATTTCAGGAATAGCGACAGAGCAGAAGGTGAGAGCTGTTGCTAAAGTAGCCAAAGCAGGAGCTTTCCATATGTTGCTAATGAAGCGACTCTTGATGCAAAATTTTGATTTGAAATTTAGCCGATTTTGTCTGGACGAGGAGAATGATATTGCTATAACGTTTGATACCTATTCTGTGGATGGCTCTCCAT
The DNA here is from genome assembly GCA_045105695.1 of Saprospiraceae bacterium. Classification (GTDB taxonomy): domain Bacteria; phylum Bacteroidota; class Bacteroidia; order Chitinophagales; family Saprospiraceae; genus CALGLS01. The sequence continues at coordinate 27,940 of JBGCDT010000061.1, forward strand.
ACAAATTATATTATGCGCTAAAAGAGTTAGCGACTCATGCTGATAAGCAGGATGATCTTTTATTAGATGAATTTCAGGGATTAGAATCTGTTGAAAATAGTCCGGTGACACATTTGCCTTCAGCAGAAAAAGAAGCTAAATATAAATACATTCAAAAGTTACTCACGGCCACGATAGATGAGGTTGAAAACGGTAAGCTGGATAAAAAAGCTTACTCTGGAGGTGTCGCGTACATATTGTTAGATTTGGTTTATAAGTTAGACTTTTTGGTTTGCCCGGAAGGATTTATGATGGAGGCTCTGGAGCGTATTCATCGATTGTATTTTTCTAAAAACGAAATGCCTAAAGTCGAAAAGAATTTGATACTGGTTAATGAATTGAAGAAACTAAAGGAACGTAGCAAGGAAGAATACTTTAAGGAAATGTACACTGCCGTTTCAACTTTTGGGATAACAACAGCGGTGAATTACAGCAGGGTCGTTCACTTCATAGAAGGAGAGCTACCGAATATGAACTGGTACAATAAAAATGGATATGACAAAGTGGCTTGTGCGATCCCTGGTTATATAGTAGGTTACTGTCTATTCAATTACGCAGTGCCTGAGCCTTGTAAAGATTTTTTTCGATTGTATTATCAAGTTGTTGAATCGAACTACTTTACTGCTTTGGGTTACGAAAGGTTGTACCAACCCAAGCAAAATAAATTTGACAAACGAGCCATCAAGAAAAAAATAGATGCCATAGCGGACGCTTACAGTCCTTGGTTTGAAAGTCTGGAACCGAATAATAAGCTCTTGAATTTCGAATCTAAAACAACTTTTTCCTATTCCTTTCTGGAAATGATGAAGGAGTTAGATCTAACTAAAACAGGCTAATTGTAATAATTAATAACAGCTAAACCACTAGTCGCATCAAAAGAATATATGCCTTCTAAAAATTATTCATTCATCGTTGTTCAAATCGCTACCCCTCATTCAATCGGAACTGGTTTCTGCTTGAATTCTAACGGCATTATTGTAACTAATGAAAACATAGTAAGGGACAGTAGAAGAGTGGTAGTTGAACATCCGGACCAAGGGAAACAGGAGGGAGAGGTTTTATTCTTAGACCCAAAAAGAGATGTAGCAATCTTGAGAATAGCTAAACCATATCGATTGGATTATCCCAGTATTGAAAAAGATGTTTCAGTTAATATAGGAGATAGAGTAGTAGCACTTGGTGGGGCACTTGAAGAGACACAACTTCAGGAAGTTGGAGCTATCAAAGAGATGGATGTCGATATTGACGATGTAAGTTATATACAACATAGTGCAGTTCTCAATTCGGTCGATAGCGGTAGTCCTCTATTAAGTGAACAAGGGAAACTATTAGGCGTGAATACCTTCATGGTAAAAGGAGGAGAGATGGCAGGTTTGGCTTTACCCGTTGGCGATCTGTTGGATGTTTTAGAACGACTAGAATTAGGGGAAGGAAAGACTGGTTGCTGTTGTGCTAATTGTAGGACAACAGTCTATGAAGGAAATCGATCAGGTAATGAGTGTCCTAATTGTAGAGAAATCATCCAGCTTCCCAGTTTGATAGAACCTTATCAGCCGGTAGGAGTAGCTGCTACTATTGAAAGTATTTTGTCAAAAACAGTAAGAGAAATAGCGCTGGCAAGGAGAGGCCCTAGCTGCTGGCAAGTGGAGCAAGGGAGTGCGACCATCAATATTTCTTATTATGAAAAGAACGGTTTGATAATAGGAGACGCGCATTTATGTATGCTTCCGCTAAAAGAAAACGAAGCATTGTACTCTTATTTACTCAAGCAAAATTTTAAAATAGAAAATCTGGCTTTCAGTATCAGAAATGAGGAAATAGTACTTTCGTTAATGATATATGACCGCTACTTGAACGAAGTCACAGGGCACTCTTTGTTCCAATACCTCTTCCAGCAGGCAGATGATTTTGATAATATTCTGGTAGAAAAGTACGGCGCAAGGTGGATGGAAAAAAATAGTTTTACGGGATTGTCCTAAAAAAATGTAAGGTGTTTGTTTGAGGATAATGTTAGTTTGTTTGCAAAATGGATTATTTATAATGTTTTACTTTAAACAAAGAATGGTTCAATTCTTATTTTGGGTTGGTTTAACAAATAGTGGTATACTTTTCTTTTATCATTTGTTTTATATCATTAGGGCGGCTACAAGTTAGGTTTGTTTCCACCCCCAATGCTATAATTCCCTCCCTACATCGCCCCTTTTGATTAACATTTGTTTAGATCACTCTCAGGAAATATACTTGTTATAAGCAGCGTTTTCAAGCGGTTGGTTATCCTGTTAAAAAGTAAAATTTTATGCAGAATATTATTAAATGAATAACCAATCCATTTAAAATTCCCTATATTTACCTACTGTTTAATTACATATTATATCCAAAGAGAGATCCCATAAAAACATCTAACTTCTTTCAATTCAAATTTACGATTTCATTATGAAAAGAATTAAACACTTTATTTTGGTCTTAGTCGCTGTATTGGGGACTCTCTCTCTAGGGGCACAAGACATCCACTTTTCACAGTTCTATATGTCTCCGCTGAACCTCAACCCAGCTATGACAGGTGTCATGAATTGTAACGTCCGACTGACGGCTAACTATCGAAACCAATGGGCAAGTGTACTTAAAGCAAATGCTTATAACACTTACTCTGTAAGCTATGATCAAAAAATACCTGTAGGTCGGAATGACTTCTTTGGTGTTGGAGGAACTTTCTGGGGCGACCAAGCGGGTGAATCTGAATTTTCTACTTTACAAGGACGACTTTCTTTAGCTTACAGTAAACGTATGGGCGGGTATCGAAAAAAGGCACATTACTTAGTTTTTGGTGCAGATGCAGGTATCACTCAACGGTCTATTAATTTTCAAAATCTTAGATGGGGTACACAGCACAATGGTGACGGAACTTTCAATAGTGGAATAAACAGTGGAGAAGAATTTAATAATGATAATTTATTATTCCCAGATATCTCTGCTGGTTTATTATGGTTCTCTGTTTTTGATGAGGATAACAGCTTCTATATTGGGGGTGCTTACCATCACCTGAATAGAGCGAACCTTTCCTTTGACGATGTGGATGGTGTAGAAGAACCACTCTATAGTAGATTTACCATTCATGCGGGTGGAGAGTTTATGATGACGCCAAGAGTCGGTTTAGTGCCTGGTGTAATCACCATGTTTCAAGGACCTTCCTTTCAGTTGAATACAGGAACAAGTTTGAAGTTTTTACTCGGTGGAACCCGACGTAATTATCAGGCTGTTCAATTTGGAGCTTGGATGCGTATTTCCAACCACTTCCAAAAGAGTGTAACTACAGATGCATTGATTCTTAGTACTCGTTTTGATTATAATCAATTTTCTATCGGTTTCAGCTACGATGTAAATGTTTCTAGTTTGCGTCCTGCAAGTAACTCGAATGGAGCATTTGAATTTGCATTGGTTTACAAAATCTGTGGACCTGAGAAGAGAAGTGTCTACTGTCCAAACTTCTAATTCCTACTTAATCTGTTGATTTAGTAAGACTAACAAAAAAGCCCGTTGTGTATGCAATGGGCTTTTTTGTTATATATATTTTCATTGAACGGAATCTAATAGCAAATTTCTACTCAGTAGTTTGTCGGGTTTTGGCCTCTCTTCGTATGTAAAAACCTTGGATAATTTCAAAAGCCGCATAAAAGTTTGTATTTTTGAATGCTTAATTAAAATGTCATAAAGTTTTAATATATTATTGTTGCTTTTTGACTGACTCATAGAGAAAACAACAGAGAGGAAAAAGGATACCTGAGAAGTCTGAGAGACAAAGGAACTTCAAAGGAATTTTTATCCTTAGATCATTCACGCTAAATTAATTAACATGTTTGGATCAAAAAAGAAAGAAACGAATACTTCAAATTCTACAAGAACGGTTTCCTCTCCTGGAAGTCATTCGCTCAATACATTAGTGCATGGTACTGTAGTAGAGGGGGCGATAAAAGCCGAAAGTGATATTCGGGTTGATGGAGTGATAAAAGGCTCATTAAATTGCAGTGCAAAAGTAATCATAGGACCAACTGGTCATGTAGATGGAGAAATCCGTTGTAAGAATGCAGTTATCGAAGGAAAATTTGATGGGAATCTACACGTTTCCGAATTACTCAATATCAGAGAAAGTGCAGTAATCAACGGAGATGTAAAAACTAATCAGCTTATCGTTCAGTCTGGTGCTATATTCAATGTTACTTGTGCAATGGGTAACCAGAAAGCACGTTCTGGAAATTTCCAATCATCAATAAAAGGATCTAAAGCAGTTGCCTCCAACGGAAAACAACAAACCACCGCGGTCAAAGAAGCAAGCTAATCAAGTACTCAAATACTCAGGTATGGGCATGCAAATGGCTATAGCTGTGTTTGTAGGTGCAATGATCGGGCAAAGGCTGGACGCTCACTTTCAAATGGAGCGTCCGATATGGACGGCTGTCCTCGCTTTGGTTTTTCTGGGAGCAGTAATGTATATGGTTTTCAAAGACCTGCTGCGCAACGACTAAACAAGTATGAGCTTTCAAAAATTTTTTCGTTCCCTTGCAGGACTTACTTTGGGAATGATTCTCTTGGCTGCACTCAGTAGCTTCTATCCACCACTCGCTTCCTATCTGGACATATTTATCATTAGTATTGTTTTTTTTGTGGTCTTCAGTGGTGTCACCTTTTGGTTGGCTAATAATGCTGCGCAGAGTCAGAACAAGTTCGCTTTTACACAGGTTACTTTTTTATTCCTTTTCGGAAAATTACTATTCTCTGTACTCATATTAGTTGTCTACAAAAAAATAGCGATTCCCGAAGACAATCTCTTCGTGCTTCCTTTCTTTTTGGTTTACCTTTGTTATACTGCTCTGGAAACTGGTTTCATGATGAAGCTAGGCCGAATGAGTAATAAAAAAATAGATTGATATGACTAATAAATTTCACATAAACGAGACTTACGAAATTCAACCTGATACGGATCTACTAAACAATGTAGATATCCAACCTATAGGGAATGGGCAGTTTCATGTATTGAAAAACAATAAGTCTTTTGATGCAGAAGTTGTGGAAACCGATCTAGCGAATAGACAGCTAACACTGTTAGTCAATGGAAGTACTTACAAGGTCTCCATTTCAGATGAGTATGACGAACTGGTGAAGAAGCTTGGCCTTTCTGTCAGTTCAGGACAAACAATAAAGGAAATCAAAGCTCCTATGCCTGGTTTAGTTTTAGACGTGATGGCTAGTTCGGGACAAGAAGTTAAGAAAGGAGATGCTTTACTAATTCTAGAAGCTATGAAAATGGAAAACGTGATAAAATCCACGGGAGACGCCACTGTAAAAGCCATTCGCGTAAGTAAATCTGACACTATAGATAAGGGTGAAATCATGATTACGTTCGAGTAATATTCTACTTATTTCTGGCAACCCTTGTACACATATTTCTGTGTATAATAATACCAATGCCGGAAGCCCTACGTTTTAATCTTAGTACTTTTAATTACTTCTAACATGAAGAAAACCATATCTATTTTTATAATTGTGCTTACCGGCTTTTTTGAAAGTTTTAGTCAGGATTGCAACGCGCCTATAACACTCTGTTCAGGTGTAACAGAAGTAGCAGACTCTGCTCAGTTTTCTGGAGCATTTAGTGGCACATGTTTCAGTTCCCTGAACACACTTTTTTACGAATTCACTACGAATAATAATTCAGGAAACCCATCAGCCTTTTTACCCTATGATGTAGATGCGAATATAGCTGTGCTGAATTGTGTAGATGCTGGCTTAACATTAGAAGTTACGGCAGGCATATACCTTCCTGTCACTTTAGGAGATGCCTGTGGTGCACTTACTGAGGTAGCTCCCTGTGTAACAGATTCTTTAGACTTCAGTATTAACTCAGGCACACTGCAGCCTAACACTACTTATGTTTTAGTGGTGGGTATAGATCCTGCCACAGCAGGATTTGCCTGTGATTTAGACATTACGTTAAACGGAGCCCCATTAGAAATAGATGCATGCTGTGATGCTAATATTCCACTAGGAGGATCTGCTCAGCTGCAGGTATATGGTGCCACACCAGACTTCGGTGTAGAAAATTACATCTGGGATAATGTAGATTCTTTAGACGACTTCCAGTCGCAGGCTCCGGTGGCCTCTCCTTTATTTACCACTACCTACACAGTAGAAGGAGATGTGGGAACTTGTGAAGTTACAGATGAACTAACCGTAGTAGTGCAACAGGCTGTCAATGTTAAAAATGCAATAACACCTAACAGTGACGGCTTTAATGATACTTGGCAAATTTCTGGCATACAAAACTTTGATAGTGCACTTATTAATGTCTATGACAGATGGGGACAGCTGGTATATAAAAGTATAGGCTATAATCAGCCTTGGGATGGTACTAATGAAGGAAAGCGCTTAAGTGCGGGCACTTATTATTATGTCATAGAGTTAAATTCTTTAATTGTAGAATCTGAGCCTATTACAGGCTATGTAGTAATTGTGCATTAGAATGAGAGTAGCACTTATCATAATCCTTACTGTTATTTCATTGAGCTCTTGGGGTCAGCAGTTACCGCTGTATTCCAACTATAACTTCAATATGTTTGGAATCAATCCTGCTGTAGCAGGAAGCCAGTCGTGCGTAGATTTAAGAATAGGACATAGAAAGCAGTGGCTAGGGTTTGAGGGAGAACCTACTACCAGTTTTGTAGGCGCTCATGGCGCTTTTGGAAAAAAGAGATACAGTTTTCATGGGGCTGGATTGTATTTAGAAAATGATGTAGCAGGTCCGTTAGAGCGAAACTCAGTTTCGGCCGCATATGCCTACCACATTAAAGTGAATAGAAAGAACATGCTTTCCATGGGCTTATCTTTAGGGTTAACTAACATTCAGTTGGATGAAAATCAATTAAACGTAGAGGATTTCTTAGATCCGCTTCTAGCTGGTTCTCAAGCCGAAACTTTGTTTCCTCAGATTGGAATAGGACTTTGGTACCAAAACCAAGATAGATTTATAGGACTTTCAGTCAAAAATGTCAATGAACCAGGTCTTACTGAGATAGGAGACGACTCAGCTTTGAGGCGACATATTTTCTTAACCGCGGGAAAATCAATTGCAGTAGATAAAAAACTTTTTTTCAAACCTTCCGTAAACCTTAGAAGTGTAAGTGGTTCTCCCATAGCGGCAGACGTGAACTTGCTCTTTGATTATAACGATTTATTCGAGTTTGGCGCCTCATTTAGAGGAGGTCACGGAATATCAGGAATGGTAAAAGTGGGTTTATTAAGATACCTCACTTTGGGTTATGCTTATGACATGACTCTGAATAAATTAAGATTAGGAGCTAGAAACACACACGAGGTTATGCTTGGAATTCAAGCTTGTCCACGTGGAAGCAAAAAAGGAATACCATGTAGCGCGTACGATTAGAAAACAATTATAAATTATAACTGAACTAAAGTGACAAAGAATTCCACCCTATCTTTGATTTCTTCGGTAAGGTCGCTCTATCTAATAGCATGCTTGCTAGTTCTTGGATTTAATATTCAGGCACAGAATGTAAGCTCTCATGTTAATTTTGGAGAGACTCTTGAACTTGAGGTTTCACACATCACTTCACTGAACTTAACAGGAGAAGGAGATGTTTTTCTCTCTCCCACGGAAAGCCAGATATTCATTTCTGGTGAAGTCAACATTAGTAAGTCTGTAAGACTTCATTCATCAACCCCCTTAAATTTTGTGTCGGAAGGTTCATTAGAAGCTTTTTATATAGATTCAGATATCTACATATCTGGAGATTGGGTGCTGGAGTCGAGCATTAATTTAGCAGCTCAAAGAGAATTGCATTTAAATGATGCAAACTTAGATTTGGATGATCATACTATATACGCTCCTAGTTTATTAACTACAGGGCGTTCTTCGGTAGAAACTAGCGGTGGAAAAATTATTACGGGAGATAATGTCATTTTAAACTCAGAATTGAGATTACCAACTACAGAAGATGTTCTATACATCCCTCAAACAGCAGACGTAATAAATGCTGCAGACGTTCGAGTGTCTTTTTTCAGCAGAATAAATACCTGTGGTACTGATCCTGGTCAAGTACCATTTACTATAGATGCGCAGCCTATTTCAGACTACAATGGAGAGAACATAAGTTGTAATGGAGTAGATGATGGAGAAGTTCAAGCCTTTGTAACTGGTGGAGTAGGGCCTTTTACATTTCAGTGGTTTGGAGGTTCCGGAGTAAATAACATGGATGCTATTTATTCAGGAAATGGAGCCGGGTCTCTGGCAGTTCTGGTAACGGATCTAGGACAAACACCTTCTATTAGTTGTGTAGACAATGTTCAGTTAACTGAACCAGCACCTTTAGCCATATTCACGTTAAACCTCGGAGCGCCTACATGTGCCGATGTATGTGATGGTTCGGCTTTTCCCATTGTGCTAGGAGGTACAGGAGGTTATTCATTTGATTATTCTAATGGAAATAATAACCAAATAGTCTCAGACTTATGTGCCAATGATAACACACTGACCGTATCAGACATTAACAATTGTACTATTGACACTCTTTTTAATATGCCGCTAGACACGGTGTTTTTAAATCTAACTTATACAGATACACTATGTTTTGGAGATAACAGTGGCTCCGCATCTGTAGTGCCTGATGGTGGGGCAGGAGGCCCATACGAAGTATTATGGAATACCACAGCTACCTCAGATGATATTTCAGGACTAGCACCTGGCACCTATAGTGTAGAAGTAACGGATAATATAGGATGTAGCTCAGACTCTACTTTTCAAATTGTAGGATTAACAGAAGTAACTATAACTACCGATGATATCCAAACTCTCACTTGTCCTGATGATGTAGATGGTTTTATAGAAATCACTATTACTGGAGGAGAAGGCCCTTATACCCAAGAATGGTTACTAGACGGAAATCCCTTCTCAATAGATGAAGATCTTTCTGGAATAGGCATAGGAACTTATAATATTTCTGTCGAAGATGACTTTGGTTGTACTCAAGATGCTGAATTTATCCTAGAGCCTGATGAGGTCATAGAAATAGAAACCACTGTTTCAGAGATCGACTGTTTTGGAAGTTGCAACGCAGCTATTACTACCAATGTAATAACCGCTAACCTGCCGTTTACATATGTATGGTCAGATATAGATGGCGTCTTTTCTAATGACCCAGAAGTAGATGATTTATGCCCTGGGAATTATACTCTAGAGTTTACAGATGGAAGTGGATGTACAGAAACAATTGATTTTGAAATATTAGAACCTGAAGAAATTCAGACACTAGAAGATATTACAGATGTGTCTTGTAATACAGCAGGAGATGGGAGTATTCTTCTCGAAATTACAGGGGGCACAGGACCGTATTCTGCTGATGTAGCTTTTACTAATCCATCACCCACAAGTGTTTTAATTTCAAATTTAGATGGAGGCACCTATAATTTAACTATCACTGATGCAGATGGCTGTTTTATAGAAAACTCTTACACTGTAGAAGAGCCAGAAGAAATTATTATTACGCCTACGGTTACAGAACCAAGTTGTGCCGGAGTGCCTACAGGTTCCATTAGCATTGATATTACAGGCGGAACAATTCCTTATTCCATAGAATGGGTAGAGTTGGCCATTTTAGATCAAACAGATGTTACAGATTTAGCAGAAGGAACCTATACTGTAATAGTTACAGATGCTAATGACTGTGAGCAGACAGCGCTAATAGATGTAACAGATCCAGAAGAGATAGTTGTTACAGAAACCATTACAGATGTGCGTTGCAATGGTGCTTTGGATGGTACCATTACTCTACTAGTAGAAAATGCTGATGACCCATTAGACATACTTTGGACTGGTGATGGGGTGAACCCTACCAGTCAGGATCAAACAGATTTAGCCGCAGGTGATTATAACCTATTTTTTACAGATGCTAATGGATGTGAATTTACAGCTGATTACACCATTGTAGAGCCAGAACCAATAGATATTACAGAAACCTTAGTTCAGCCAGATTGTTTTGGTGATTTGGGTGAGATTACAGTAGTTATTTCTGGAGGAACAGGCCCATACAGTATAGACTGGACAGTAGTAACTGCTCCAGATCAAACGACTATTTCTAATCTGAATCCTGCACTCTATGAAATAACCGTTACAGATTCAGAAGACTGCGTGGTTTCTGAAACTTATGAAATTATAGCACCCGATGAAATTCAAGCTGCGCTAGACTTAACACAGCCTACTTGTTTACAGCCATTAGGAAGTGCTGAGATAATTATAACAGGAGGAACAGAACCATACAGTATAGAGTGGACAGACTTAGCCGCCACAGACCAAACTATAGTTACAGATTTAGCTCCTGGAGATTATGAGGTAACAGTTACTGATGCCAATCTATGTGAGACCACAGAACTCTTCACCATAAATGAAGTAGAAGAATTTACCGTGACTGAGGTAATAACAGATGTATTATGTTTTGGAGCTAGCAGCGGAGCCATAGACTTAACAGTGGTAGGGCAGTCAGATCCTCTCACCATACTTTGGACAGGAAACGGAGTAGTGCCTACTTCCCTTAATCAATCTGGATTAGAAGTAGGAACCTATACAGTAGAGCTCACAGATAATTTAGGTTGTGACTTTACTGCAGACTATATTATAACACAAGAAGAAGAAATAGTAATAGACGAAACTGTTACACAACCTGAATGTACAGGGCCACTTGTAGGTGAGATTACAATAGTCATTTCTGGTGGAACCGAACCTTACAGCACGGTTTGGCCAGAAGCAGGGTTGAATAATGTGCTCACAATTAATGATTTAATCTCAGGAGACTATGGTGTTTTAGTAACTGATGCTAACGACTGCGTTTCAGGAGAAACCTACACCATAGATGAGGTAGGGGCTATAGATATTACTAGTAATACTTCTGATGTAACATGTAATGGAGATGATGATGGAGCTATAGAGCTAATAGTTACTGGACAGATAGAACCACTTACTGTAGTGTGGACACCAGATTTAGGAACATCATTGAACCAAACAGACTTAGCACCAGGCATATATGGTGTGGAATTAACTGATGCAGATGGATGTACAGCCATTGAAACGTTTGAAATAACCGAACCAGAAGAACTATTGGTTCTAGAAAATATTACTCAAGCCACTTGTCCTAATCCTCTAGGAGAAATTGACTTGACTATTACTGGAGGAACAGAGCCTTATAACATAGTTTGGGCTGAAGTAGCAGCGCCAGACCAAACCACCATTACTGATTTGACTCCTGGTGAATACACAGTAACTATTACAGATGCTAATGATTGCGAGTTCATCCAGTCATATACTATTAACGAATTAGTAGATATAGAGATTACAGAAGCTATTACTCAGCCTGGCTGTGATGGAGCACTTACTGGTGCAATAACCATAGAGATTACAGGTGGTCTAGCTCCTTTTAGCGTGAACTGGCCTGAGTTAGCAATCACAGATGTACTCACGGTAACCGATTTGTTGCCTGGAGACTACACAGTAGAGGTAACAGATCAAAATTTATGTTTAGAAACAGAAACGTACACTATAACAGAACCTGGAGTTCTAGGATTAACGAGCACAGTTACGGATGTTACATGTAATGGAGAAGATGATGGAACCATCTCTTTGGTTTTACAGGACCAAGTAGATCCTATTACTGTAGTATGGACGCCAGATTTGGGAACTAACCTTAACCAGGTTGATTTGGCTCCTGGAACATATGAGGTAGAAATTACAGATGCTGATGGTTGTGCAGTTACTGATTCGTTTGATGTTACAGAACCAGAAACTCTGGAAGTTACTGAGGCTATTACCCAGGGCACATGTGCAGATCCATTTGGTGATATTAGCATATCGATTACAGGAGGTACTGAACCATACACCATGGAATGGTTAGAGGTAGTAGCCCCAAATCAAACCAATCTTTCAGATTTAGCGGTGGGAATCTACACAGTTACAGTTACTGATGCCAACGATTGTGAGTTCACTGAGGCCTATGAAATAGAAGAGTTATCAGATATAGAAATCACAGAAGACATTACACAGCCAGGCTGCACAGGAGCTATTACAGGTGAAATCAGTATAACTATAATTGGCGGAGACGCACCTTACAGCATTAACTGGCCAGAATTAGGAGAAACAGATGTGCTTACAGTTGCAGATGTACCTCCAGGAGATTATACGGTAGAAGTTACAGATGCTAACCTCTGTACAGAAACAGAAATTTATACCATTACGCAGCCAGGAATTCTAGATGTTTCTGCCGTTTTAGAGGATTTAACATGTGCTGGAAATGATAACGGATCTATTTCACTAGAGGTAACCGGACAAGTAGATCCACTTACCATTACCTGGACCCCAAATGTGGGAACAGGGCTCACAGTTACAGATTTAGAAGTAGGTAATTACACCGTAGAAATTTCAGATGCTGATGGGTGTTCGTTCAATGACACATATTTCATTTCTGAACCAGATTTACTTGAGGCAATAGAAACCATAACTCAACCTACGTGTATCGATCCTTTGGGTGAGATCACTATTAATGTTATAGGAGGAACTGCTCCATATAGCATTGTGTGGGCAGAACTACTCGCAGATGACCAGTTAACTATTACAGACCTAGCACCAGGAACTTATAATGTTACCATTACAGATGCCAATGACTGTGTTTTCACCGCTGCTTATGTCATCAACTCTGAGACTGTAGTGGAAATTACCGAAGATATAACACAGCCAGGATGTACAGGAGCTACAGTAGGAGAAATTACCATTAGTTTAACCAATGGAACAGAGCCTTATGACATTCAGTGGCCCGAGTTGGCATTGAATAATGTGCTTACGGCAGATAATTTGTTACCCGGAACATATTCGGTGGTAGTAACTGACGCTAATGATTGTACCAATACTGAAACTTATACTATTACTGAACCAGGCGTATTAGACGTTACATCTGAGGTGACTGAAGCTTCTTGTTTCGAAAACGAAGATGGATCTATTAGTCTAGAAGTAACAGGACAAATAGAGCCGCTAACAGTAGTTTGGACACCAGACTTAGGAACAGATTTAGTTCAAACTGATCTAGCATCAGGAGACTATACTGTTCAACTTACAGATGCAGATGGATGTGCATTCACTCAAACCTATGAAATTACAGAACCAGAAGAATTACTAGCTACAGACATTATAATTCAGCCTACATGTGCTGCACCACTTGGAGAAATAGCATTGACAGTAACTGGAGGAACAGAACCATATAACATTACTTGGGCAGAAATTCCTGCAGATGGTCAGCTAACTATTACAGATTTAGCAGAAGGCTCTTATAACGTAACTATTTTAGATGCTAATGACTGCCTATTCACAGCAGAATATGTGATTCTAGCACCAGCGGATATAGAAATTACAGAAGACATTACTCAACCAGGATGCACAGGAGCTACCACAGGTGAGATAACTATAACTCTGGCTAATGGCACTGAACCTTACAGTATTTCATGGCCAGAATTGGGAGTAACAGACCTGCTTACGGTTACCGATTTACTTCCTGGAGATTACACAGTAGAGGTTACTAGTGCTGACAATTGCACCGCCACAGAAACCTATACCATCACTGAACCTGGAGTTCTAGATGTTCAATCTGATGTAACAGACGTAAGCTGTAACGGAGAAGACGATGGTGAGATAATCCTAGTAGTAAATGGTCAAGTGGATCCGCTCACAGTGGCATGGACACCAGACTTAGGAACTGACTTGATACAAAACGACCTGCCCTCAGGAACTTATTCGGTGAGCATTACAGATGCAGATGGATGTGCTTACACGAATTCGTTTGAGATTTTAGAACCTGTGGCCATTGAAGTTACTGAGACTATAAACGCAGCATTGGCCTGTAGTGATGATTTAGGAAGCATTTCCATTGAAATAACAGGAGGCACAGAGCCTTATATAATAGAATGGACAGGCGTAGCAGCATTAGGCCAAACATTAGTAGAAGATTTACCAGCTGGAGTCTATTCTGTTCAGGTTACTGATGCCAATGATTGTACGGTAACCGAAGAATACACTCTAACAGCACCAGCAGAGCTTGGTATAGATGAAACCATTACACAGCCATTATGCCTTGGAGAATTAGGGAGCATAGAAACTACTATAATAGGTGGAACAGAGCCTTACACTATTCAGTGGACAGGTTCAGCCTCTGACCAGCAGAACTTAACAGATTTAACTGGTGGCGTTTACACGCTCACCGTTACAGATGCCAATGATTGTGAGTTATCTGAAAGCTATACCATAGATACTATCTTAGAATTAGAAGGAGCTTTGAGTGTAACTCAGCCAGAATGTTTCTTCCCAGCAGGTTCTGCTGAAGTGGTTATTACTGGCGGTACAGAACCTTATGAGATAGACTGGACAGTAGCTGGAGCTGAAGACCTAACAGAAGTTCAAGATCTTTCTCCAGGAAACTATACTCTCACTATTACAGATGCTAATAATTGCATCTATACAGAGGCCTTTACTATAGACGAAGCCTTTACCATAGCGGTAGCTGAAGTTATTACAGATACGCCTTGCAATGCTCAAAATATTGGATCTATTGACATAGAAGTAAGCGGAACCAATGGAGATTACACGGTCTCATGGTCAGGACCAAATGGATTTGCGTCACCTGTAGAAGATATTTCTAATCTAGAAGCAGGCGATTACACATTAATCGTTAATGATGATTTAGGGTGTGAGTTGATTGAAATCTACACTGTAGGCCAGCCAGATGAGCTAATCATTACTTTAGATGAAGTATCAGATGAAATATGTTTAGCAGAAGAAAATGGAGCTGTTTCAGTAACTATTTCAGGAGGAACACTTGACTATACCACAGCTTGGATTTCAGGGGCATTTACCAGTGCAGATGAAGACTTGATAGACCTTTCTCCTGGTAATTATACGCTAAATGTAGAAGATGCCAATGGGTGCCAAGCACAAACTACAGTAACTATCGAACCAGGAGCAGAAATAGATGCTACAGTTACCACTGTGGATTCCACATGTGGAAATTCTGTAGGAAGCGCAGAAGCTGCCATCACTTCAGATAATGACATAGCCACTATTTCTTGGACAAACTCTAATGGAGATGAGGTAGGCACGGAAGCCACAGCCACAGATTTATCTAGTGGTGTATACACTCTAGAAGTTACAGATGACGCTGGATGCACGTTTACACAAAACATAGCCATTTCAGATTCTGATGCGGCTGTCATAGATGCTGATATTACTCCACTAAGCTGTTTAGGAGATACTGATGGAGCCATCTTGATAACCGTGAGCGAAGGAACAGAACCTTACCAATTGACATGGATAGCTCCAGTAGTCATACCAGATAATGAGTTTAACCCACAAGATTTACCTGCTGGTGAATACATAGCCTCTGTAACCGATGCAGAAGGATGTATGACTTTTGAAATTATAGAGATAACGGACCCTGAAGGAGTTATTATTACAGAAACAGTAGAACACGTGTCATGTAATGGACTAGAAGATGGTTCTATCTCCTTAGAACTTTCTGGAGGAACCGAAGAATACACTGTGACTTGGACTGGCATAGTTTCAGATCAGTTAAACATTACGGATCTAGCTCCAGGAGAGTACACGGTAGAGGTGGTAGATGCACAAAATTGCAACGCCACAGAAACTTATACCATTACTGAAGAACCAGTTCTAGACATGACTCTGGATTTAAACGAGGTGTTATGCGCTGAGGATACAGGCACAAATGTGGACATATCAGTTACAGGTGGAACACTGCCGTACAGTTTTGAGTGGACTGGAGACATTTCTAACCAGTTAGAAGATCAGACCAATTTAGGGGTGGGGAATTACACCGTGACTGTGACAGATGCAGCTGACTGTGTCATTTCAGAAGACATTAGCATTACTCAAGTAGAAGAAATAACCTTAGAAATAAATCA
Organism: Saprospiraceae bacterium; assembly: GCA_045105695.1. Classification (GTDB taxonomy): domain Bacteria; phylum Bacteroidota; class Bacteroidia; order Chitinophagales; family Saprospiraceae; genus CALGLS01. The sequence continues at coordinate 43,993 of JBGCDT010000061.1, forward strand.
GTTAGAACCGAACTGTTTATTAGAAGATGGTGAATTATCTGCCACAGCAGCAGGCGGGTCAGGAGCTGGATATTCGTTTTTCTGGTATGACACTATTGCTGCACCGGTGCTAATTAGTGAAGATACTAATGTGCCAGACTTAGGCGCAGGAACATACTTTTTAGAAGTAATAGATAATGCAGGCTGTAGTGCTACACAAGATATCAACCTTTCTAATAATCAGGGAGACATTACTGCAGATATAACAGATATAGATTGTGCGCAGGATCCTACAGGAGCTATAGACATTACTGTATTAGATCTTCAGGATCCTCTAGGATTTAATTGGAACGGACCAAATGATTTTACAAGTGCAGATGAGGATCTTATAGATTTAGCTGGTGGTGACTATAATATAGAGGTTACTGATGCTAACGGATGCTTACTCATAGAAACATATACTGTTCAATCCACTGCTTTACTTGATGTTGATATAGATATCAATGGTATCTGCTTTGGAGAAACAGACTCTGGAAGCATTAACATAACCGTAGAAGGAGGAACAGAGCCATATGCGGTAAACTGGATAGAGTTAGGCTCTTCGGATTTGAATTTAACAGGGTTAAGTGCTGGGTGTTACAATGTAGAAATTTCAGATGCCAATGGATGCTCTTTTGAGACTGAAGTGTGCATAGAAGAACTAGAAGAGTTAGTGCTTCAAAATACTACATCTGGCAATCTATGTTTTCTAGATTTAGATGGACAGATAGACTTAACAGCTTCTGGAGGAGATCCGGACTACACAGTGTCTTGGACTAATGAAAATGATACATTTAGTTCTGAAGAATTTAACTTAATAGATTTAGCCACTGGAGAGTACACCGCCACTGTTACAGATAACAGCGGCTGTGAAACCATGGCAGTAGCGGTAATTACTTCTAACCCTGAAATAGAAGTTGATTTAGACATTTCTCCAATAGTATGTCCTGGAGATGTAAATGGAGAATTAGCAGTAACACC
>JBGCDT010000062.1:0-16450 GCA_045105695.1 Saprospiraceae bacterium
CACTATTCGCATTATGTTTTTACTGTCCATCTTTTATTAAGTTAATAGCAATCTAATGGGTTCCCCTTTTATTCGTAAATAGATTCTAAAGTTGTCGAACATTATAATAAACCTCTATGCACCCGCTAGCGCGACCTTTAAAAGGTCGTGATAACCTTCCCGACTGCCTCTGGCAGCAGTATACAAAGATCAATCGAAAGCACTGTATTAGAGACTCATGAGTCTTATATTTTGAGACTTATTACTTACGCCCTATCGAAAATCAACCACCATAAATTCACTTCCATTCGACATACGTAATTGAATTGTTACAACACCCCTACCTTCTATCAAGATAGAATGACAAAGTGTAAAAAACAAATAGCTAAAAAAGAAAAAACATCAGAGCTTATCATCAAAAGCCCTACTCTTCCACCATTTTTTAATAAGTTTGAGCATCGAAACTCCCGCCCTCCGCAAAAAGACAATCATGAAAGACAACCTCAAACGAATAAACTTCGACAACCAAGACAATCCAAAATCCTACTTCGACATAGTCAAAATCGAAGATCTCTTAAAAAGAGATTTAGACCATGACATTGGTGAAAACCACCTCGTAAAATTTTATATTATTTTCTTTGCCTATGAAGGGCAAGGATATCACACGATTGATTTCACCGATTACAATTATAAAAAAGGAACCGTCTTATTAATCAGAAAAGATCAAATTCATAAATTCTTTAGAAGCCCTAACGTCAAGGGATTTTTATTGGTTTTTACAGAGGAGTTTATCATCAGTCACTTGAATAGGATGGAAGCCCTCAAGTCTATGCAACTGTTCAACGATTCCTTAAGCTTTCCAAAAATAGAATTAAACAACAAAGAAGAATTTTCCGATTTCACCATTCTATTGAAGCACTTGGAAGTGGAGTATAATATCAAAGACAGTTTTTCCATTGGTATCACCAGAAGTGTTTTACATATCGTGATTACAAAGTTATTCCGCATCAAATCTAACCAAGGGCATTTTGTAGAAAGGAAAAAATACATGTCCCAATTTTTAGACTTTCAAAAAATGGTAGAGGAAGATTGTTTTAAGAGTAAGAAAGTCCAGTATTATGCTCAAAAGCTAGGGATTTCAGCTAAGACATTAAATAACATTGTGAAAAATGTTGTCAATGATTCCGCTAAAGTTTTTATTGATGAAATAACAATTCTACAGATCAAAAGATTACTGATTAGTACCGACCATTCCATAAAAGAAATCGCCTACATGACAGGCTTTAGCGACCCTACCAATTTCTTTAAATACTTTAAGAAGTTCGCAGGTAGCTCACCCGATGTGTTTCGACAAGCACATTAACCAACTTTCCCATTTTGACAGTCCTTTGAAACATTCTCACCATCGTTGATGTTTCCGCCCCCTATACTTTTGCATCATTGTTTAACTAAATTATTTTCAATGAAATTTGCAAAAATTAATTTTCTATTCTTAGGACTTCTTTTCTCCATCGCTTCTCTTTCTTCTTGTAGTGACGACGATGACTCTTCTACACCAATCACCTTAGACTCCAGTGTAACGGTAACTAATACTTTTCAATCAACTGCTTTTACAAGCGGAGCAGAGCAAGCCATCGAAGATTTATTTCAAGTACCTGCGGGCTCCCTAGCTGCTACTGCGGACCTCAGCACTGCGGTTGAATTCCCTGCCTACCTGCTCAACTTATATGACATCGACATTGATGAAAACAGCATCTCTTTCGAAGTTGTGGCTCAGGCTGATGATCCGAATTACGGAGCTTTATTCAGAGTTTTAGAAGCAGATACTTATGATCGCTACTACTTCACTTTCGCTGAGGAGCAAGACGTAGACGGCTTCTCATCAAGCAACTCTGCTGTAAACCTTAGAATTGATTCTGATAAAGTCTTGGTTGTTGAAATTGGCGAAGGTTATGATTTCAAACCTGGCCAAAGCTTTACAATCACTTTAAACTAATCAACATGAAGATCAATTTTAATTCATTTTTCCTACTGGTAATGTCACTGTGCATTACCAGTTGCGGAATCAATAAAAATACTAAATCAAACATGGAAGGTAAAACCATAATGGAAGTCACCACTTTCAATATCAGCTCCAACGCCAATCCGATGGCTTTTGCCAAACGTGATGCTCAGATAGAAAACGACTTTACGAGCAAACAACCAGGGTTTATCAAACGCCAGAGCGGAGTTGATGATAAAGGAAATTATGTAGTGGTTGTTTATTGGGAAAGCTTAGCAGATGCTGATGCCTCGATGAACAAATTCATGAGCGATGCTTCCGTAGCGGACTATGCAAAAATGATTGATGCTCCGACTATGAAAATGTCGAGGTACGCTATTGACAAGTCATTTGATGCGGAAGATAGCCAGTTCGTGGAGATCATGGCTTTCGATGTAAAATCGGGTACAGACCTAGCTCAGTTCGATGTTCTAAATCAAAAAGTAGAGACCGATTTCACTGGAAAGAGAAAAGGTTTTATGCAACGATTGACAGGGGGCAACGAAGCAGGCGAACAAGTGGTCGCCGTCTACTGGGCAAACAAATCAACTTCGGATGCTTCCTTACAACCTTTTATGGAAGCTCCTATTTCTAAAGCGTTCATGGCGAAAATGGATCCCTCTTCCATGGACATGGGCCGTTATAAATTCTTAAACATGGAATTAACCAACAAAGAAAAAGTAGTCGCACTACTCAACAGTTTCAACACAGGTGACCAAACGCCTATCTCTTACATCAATCCCAATAAATACATCCAACACAACTTATCTGTCGGAGATGGTTTAGCAGGTTTTGGAGCAGTCCTGCAACACGCCCCACCTCAGGGATTCAAGGCAGAAGTCGTCCGAGCATTTCAAGATGGAGATTATGTTTTCACGCATACCGTGTATGATTTCTTTGGGCCAAAAATTGGCTTTGATGTTTTCCGATTTGAAGATGGGTTGATCGTAGAACACTGGGACAACTTAATCGAAGTACAGCCCCCCAATCCGAGTGGCAGAACACAAACGGACGGAGCTACCGACATTACCGACAAAGATAAAACCGCAGCGAATAAGGCTGTTGTCAAAGGCTTTATTGATGACGTTCTGTTGAATCACAAAAATGATAAATTGACCACTTACATCAACCCGACTAAATACATCCAGCATAACCCTGCGGTAGCAGATGGCTTAGATGGTTTTGGCGCAGCAATGAAATTTTTTGCAGAAAATGGATTGGTCATGGAATACACTAAACTCCATAAAGTGCTAGGCGAAGGAAACTTTGTACTAACGATGAGTGAAGGTAAATTCGGCAAAGGTGATCATACTGCTTTTTACGATCTATTCAGATTGGAAAACGGACAAATCGTAGAGCATTGGGATGTGATTGCTCCTATCCTTGCGAAGTCAGAATGGAAAAATGATAATGGTAAATTTTAATTCTTCCTACCTCTGACTAATAAATTACATGGCAATCGCAAGGTGGCCTCCTCTCCAACTATTAACTCAAACTTCTAACTGTTAACTCCGCTCAAAACGCATAAACAATAATTGTCAAATAGGCATCTTGCAATTGCCATGAATAAATTATTCGACCTGCTTCATTTACAGAAATTAATAATATGAAGTAGGTCGATTTTTTAAAAACTTACTGATCTAAAATAAATAACTACAATGAAAAATTATTACAAATACTTACTCGTCCTTTTAGAGCATCTGTCTAATAATTTTCTAATTTATACAGTCCTTATACCGAAAAGGATAGCCAATGGCGCTCTATTTAGAATTAACTTTGCATAGACAAAAAATAGATTTTTTAATTTGAAATTAATTTCATAAAAATAATAACGATGCGAAGTATTCAAATAGATTCAGCAGTGCAATCCGTAATTTCTTTACTTTTCAAAGATGCTAAGTTTGATGGATTCAGAGCTGCGAAAGGAATGGCTAAAATGATTTTCAGACCATTGCAGCCGAAGGACATGGAAAATGTTTATCTACCTGTCTCACAAGAACAAGGCGAGTTCTTTTATAAAACCATTGTCGAAAATAAGTTTCAGTCAATTGTCGAATTCGGAACTTCATTTGGCATATCCACTTTGTTTTTAGCTGCAGCTGCCAAGGAAACGGGTGGTAAAGTAATAACAACTGAACTACTACCAAACAAAGCTAAAACAGCTCAGAAAAATTTTGAAAAAGCAGGTTTAGAAAACTTCATTGAACTAAGAGAAGGGGATGCACTAATGACTTTAGCTAATTTCAATCAACCTATTGATTTCTTAATGTTGGATGGTTGGAAAAACTTATACCTCCCATTGTTCAAGCAGTTAGAACCTTTCTTTCATGAAGGAACGATCATCTATGCTGATAATGTTGACATGGCAGATTCGAAACCCTTTTTAGATTATGTTTATGCGAATTCGAATATTTATCAGTCTCGAAAGGTACATCAGGCTAAAGGAGAATTCATCGTTTGCCTTTAGTCTTTCTCGCCATCCATTTCACTCTCTTTAATAAGATTATACCTCTCCTACTAAATAGAAAATTTTCTAATTTAGTCGGGGAGGTATAGTTACAGGGACTACCCGCCTAATAAACATTAATCTGATACTATCAGCAACTGAACATTTCACAAAACCCTCCTCAAATCTAAATCCTGGAAATCAAAACTGAAGTCAATAAAACGAGAAATCCCTTTCATTTTTATATTTTGAGCTTTTCCGTTTTTATCTAGTGAAAAAATGGCAAAGGCATCTGCTTTCATATCTTGATATTCCCATTTTATCGCAAACGTATTGTCCTTATAAAAAGTCATTTTACCATTTAATCTTGGCGACTTATCTGATGCAAACCATAAATCTCCATCTTTCTCAAATACTTCAACTTTTCCGAACCAGTTATCTTCATATATCCCGATGTAGTTTTCTTTATTGATTTTTATATTTTTATTCGCTTCAACTTCAGCCCAAACCTTCTCCGTATCAGGGTCGCCCATTTGACCTCTTTGCTGTTGCATTCCTTTTGCCATTTCGAGCCAGTTAATACCCGTTTCTAATTTTAGAAATTCATCCAGTAAAATAAACCCCATCAAACCATTAAGTAAATCAGCACCCTCCGAATTATTCAGAACTACGATACCAAGTTCCAGCTCTGGAATTAAAATTACCTCAGAAGACATTCCTGCAATTAATCCCGAATGTTCAACTTTGAAAAAACCATTAAAATCAGACAAGAACCAGCCTAATCCATACCCTGAAAAATTAGATTTAAAAGGAGATCTCGGATCTGATTGTTTATTCATAGGCGTATGAACACGCCACATTTCTTGTTGTTGTTGTTCTGAGAATAAAGCTTTATCCAGATTAGAACTATATTTACCTTCGTTCAAATGTGCTAACATCCACTTGCACATGTCATTTGCACTAGCCCAAATTCCACCCGCAGCTCCGTTCATCTTTTGTTTCAAATTAGCGTTCATATCTGGTTTTTCATTTTGTATCGCGTTCAATGATTTACCATCAAATGAATGTGCCACAGCAATATTACCATTCTTAAAAGCATCATTATAACTGGCATATGAATTATGCATTTCTAAAGGTTTTAAAATCTCTTCAGCAACAAATGTTTCCCAAGTTTTTCCGCTCACTCGCGCAGTCAATTCGCCGGCTACTAAATACAATAAGTTATCATAATCAAATTTTGTCCTAAAAGCGGTAGTTGGTTCAAAATGTTGAAAAGCAGTCAATACATCATTGATTGTAAAATCGGAACCTTCTGGAAAAATCATCAGGTCTCCTGCACCAAGCCCTAAGCCACTTCGATGAGTAAGGAGATCTTGAATGTTAAAATTGTTCGTAACATAATCGTTGTACATTTTAAATTCAGGTATATAATTGATCACCTTATCTTCCCAATTAATTTTTCCTTGCTCAACCAGAATGGCCAATGCAGCGGAAGTAAAAGCCTTAGAATTGGAAGCAATGCCAAATGGTGTATCTGCTGTTACTGCTTCTTTTGAATCTACCGAATTTACACCATAACCTTTTACATGTAAAATTTCACCGTCTTTAACAACACCTATTGCAAAGCCCACAGCATTATCCAATGTATTGATTGACTTATTAACGATGCTATCGATTTGCGCAGCAGTCATCTGGGCATTTACAGCCACCGAAAATATTAGCACAATCAGTAAAATAAAAGTGGTAGTTTTAAAATCATTAATTCTAATTTTTATATTATTTTTCATTGTAAATTATTTTTTAGTTTATTAAATATTCTTGTTTCGCCCATCTCAAGTTGAATTAAAATAGTTAGAAGAATTAAAACTATAGAAGTGTATGTTAATATTGACTGTTCAACCGTTCGGACACTACCTGGAAAGCTAAAAAGTATTCCTAGAACTAGAATTAAAATACTCGAACCGATCAAAGCTTTGAGGCCCTTAGCTTTGTAGTTTGCTATTTGAAGTTCTAAATTTTCTTGTTCCTGTATTGCATTCATAATAACTCCCTCTAAGTCAACAGGCTGATTAACTTCGCCTACCTCCCCTAATATTTCTTTTAAGTAGTCTTTACGTTCCATTCTAATAAGATTTTTTATCTTTTAGTATTTTATAAAAATTGGCTCTGCCTCGATGTAGAAGAACTTTTATATTAGCTTTGGTAAAGTCAGTTATTTTTTCAATTTCCACAATACGTTGGTCATTAATGTAATACAGTTCCAGAACCAATGCTTCTTTTGCAGGTATCTTTCCAAATACTCCTTTTATCAGCTTCTTTAAATCCTGCTTTTCCAATTGAGTAATGGCGTCGTTAAAAGCGGCTTTTTCATTGTCCGTAATGGAATATCCTTCTACTACTTCATCTCTTCGCTTTTCTCGTTTAATAAACTGCAATCCAGTATTTACCACAATTCGATAAAACCAGGTTGAAAATCTTGCGTCATTTCTAAAGCTAGTCAGCGAACTGTAGGCAGTGATAAAACTATCCTGCACAACATCCTTTGCATCATCCTCGCGTTTCACAATTGAAATAGCTACTCCAAAAGCTCTGTTCTGATATGTCCTTATAAAATAACCAAAAGCATTCGTGTTTCCATTTAAAACCTCATTTATGTAATGGGCGTCCATATTCATAAAAGGCTATTTATTTTTCTGTAACTTCTTTGCCCAGAAAAATGATGCGATAAGACTTACACCACCAAACAAGAGCATAAATGATGGATAAAAAACCACTTCGTCTATTTTTAAACTTTTTTCAACTAGGTATGCTGAGAGTAAACCAAAAGCAACCCCTATCATTAGCATTCCTAATTTCAATTCTAGATATCGACTGTTCCTTGAAGGTGCTTCTGAATCAATCCCTTTTTCGATTTTAGCCATCCGTTCTAAATGTGAAGCTTTAACAAAGGTATAAATAGTGTATCCTGCGGAGGCAAAGAGTGTCATCAATACAATGCCGGGCCCAAACATAAAATCATTCATCTTTTTAAGTTTTAAAAATTACACCTATAGGATGACTATCAATCCTATAAGGTTACAGATTCTGCAACATACTTTTAAAAAAGTATAATTCTAATAATACTAGTGATTTAAAAACCTCTTTAAATTTCACCTTCACTTCTCTTACTATTAAGTAGTACTAGGCTTCACACAGCCTTAGTTAAAACCTGCTATCCGCGTTCACCTGCCTTTTATCGCCTTGCTGTACTTTTATCAAAAGACAGAAAAAAAATTATAACTGTACACAAGTAAAAAAACAACGTCATGAAAAATACTATACTTCCTTTATTCCTATGCTTTTGGGTATTTTCTAACTCTTGATAAAAGCCCTCAAAGGAAAATACACTTTAGACGGAAGCGAAATAGATCAATTGGCTTTTCCAGCAGTTAAGAAAATGATGACAAAAAAAATAACTGTTGTCAATTACTAGGGTCGTTTTGATAGTGTACCGTAATGACTTATGCACAGCAAAATAGACAGCAACAAATTCTAAAAGAACTTGACCAATGGGCGAATGCATATGTAAAGGAAATTGATACGAAGTTAGAAAGTGAGACTATTGCTAACTATCTGATTGATCTGAATAGCGAAAGTACGCTAAATGCCAATTTGGCGTTTTACACTAAATACATGGCAAAGATTGGAAAGAATGAAAGTTATATCGGAACAAAGCTGGTAGTTGATTGGTATAGTACCAACTTACATATTTATGCCAATATTTTACGTCAAATTAAACCAACAGACAAAGCCATCTTTGTACAATTTGGGCAAGAGCATGCCGCCGTTTTAAAGGGATTTTTTGAGCGTAATCCAGATTTTGAAGTAGTAGAAGTGAAGGAATTACTAGAGTGATAGATTGTCGTTATACCTATCATATTATTTACCGCAAGGGCGCAAAAAGGACCATCGCCTTCAAGATAAACGCAAAGTTTAATACTTTTAAAAGTTTATGTTGCAAGCCCTCGAACCATTGCGGTAAATTGAATTCATTTAGGTCAACTAAACCTTAAGTTTTTAATTCATTATAAGCCGACTGGAGTTTTTCATGCGACTGCTGTAGTAAATTAAACTTTTCCTTATCCGCCTTTTGTTGAATATCCAAATCTCCAATCTTGGTACGTAGTTTCATATTTTCCTGACCTGCTTTTTCCACTTCATAATTTACTTGTGTGATCTCTGTTTTTAGATCGACATTTTCTTTGTTGATCGTCTCAACTTCTCCTTCCAGGTTTTTAATATTATCCAAGTACCCGTTTTCTTTTAAGAGCTTCCAGAATAACCAACCCAGTCCCCAAGCCCCCGCAAGCATTAACAATAAATAAGGAGTACATTCTGCGCAAAATATATCTAGTAATAACATAGTTGATTTTTTTATTTTAAGTAATTTAAATGACTTACAAAGAATTAATCTACAATTCTTAAAACCGTTCTTCTGTTTCGATATCTTCCGTCCTCGTTATCATTCGAAGTAGCCGGCTGTGATTCACCTTTAGAATCGATACTGATACGATCTTTTGGAATTCCCTTTCCTTCGAGGATATTACGAATGGATGCTGCTCGATTCATACCCAATATTACATTAGCCGCCTCTTCACCTACATTATCGGTATGGCCGACAATCGAAATTTTTTCATCCGTTTGTTTTAATCTTTCTGCTAGTTTAGACAAATAGGCATCAACCTGCGGATTCTGATCTTTGACAGAAGAATTAAAGGGAAAATAAATGGTGCTTTCATTTTCTACTTCCACTATAGTAGTTTCTTCTTTTTTCAATGCTTCTTTCCAGCTAAATGAAGCCCCATCAAAAGACGAATTTTCCATCGATTCTCTATTCGACAAAAGTCGGGAAGAAATATCCACGCGATCTATAGGAATATCTTCTTTTAGCATTTCTCTGATCACAGCTGCACGTGCAAGCCCCATGTTATCAAAGCCCTCCGGAGCCACTTCTCCCTCGTAATAATTACCAGTAATTTGGAGAATGTTGTCTTCTTTCAATCCTTTCAGAATTGTATTCTTTTTATAGGTGTTGAAATCAGTATTAAGAACAGGCTCGGCATTCGCCCACTTGAAAGCCATCGGAAGATTGGGAGCCACCGCAGCAATTACGGCCTCATCCATATCTTTAGCTACATCTTCCATTTGTTCAGAATTGCAACAGGCACCAGCAATTTTATTACTATACCACCACTGGGTTCCAACAAAATAGCAGACCGTAAATAGAGATAAGAGTACCACTTTTGTATTCATATTGAAATAGTTATTAAAAGTTAGGTAATGATTTCAAGTTCATTTAATCGCCTCGTTTTAGAACACAGGAGAAACAGAATTATATTCTTGCAAAAGTAGTAATATTATTATAATAGTTTAATCAAACACTAAATTAAAGTATTATTGACTGAAATACCATCCATTCCAATTCTTGACAGGAGGATATAGCTAACCCCTTCTTCAGCCAATTATTGAAAATATTTAGTTAAAGAAAAATATACTTTTTGATCCTTTACAGGTTCTACCTCCCTTTCTGAATAGGAAAACCACCGATTTAGAAGAGGAGGTATTTTTTTGTATGTTTGTTCATGCGGTCGCTACTTCTACATAGAAACAAAAAACGGATAATTGATTTCCTTACCTTGCTCTCCATCTTGTTAATCGCTCTATCTGTACATGCACAATCCTCCCCTACCGTACTTACACCACAGCTCAAAAATCAGATTGTAAAAAAAACAAATTGCCTGCCCAACGCTGAGGCTTGGCGTAGTACCACCGGTTTTGTCAATGACATGTTGATTGATAAAAAAGGAATAATGTGGATAGCGACCAATAGTGGTTTGCTGAGATGGGACGGCAACCACAAGCTGGTTTTCAATACCGACCCAAAAAACCCCTTTCAACTACAGGCTGATAAAATCAATGCTATCTTTCAGCGTCGTGATGGCGCAATTTTGTTGGAAACCCAAAAAGCCAATTTGCAAATTGAAGTATTAGAAAAAGGCTCGACACAAAGTAAACCCATCACAAAAGATAAAGAAGATAATATCGTAAGGGGTTACCTCACTGATATTTCCATCAGTTCGGAAGAGCTTATCCATGCTGCTTTTAATGAAGGAAACAGATTGGTAATCTACGAGGTTGTCGCGGATTATTTATTGCAAAAAGCAATAGTTCAGTTAGATCATTTGGTTGATCAGCGAAAAATAAAAATTGCTTTCCATGAGCAAACATTTTGGATTTCTGTTGAGGATAGTGGTGTTTGGCGAGTAGCTAATAAAGGTGTGCCTCAGAAGGTAATGGACTACGACCAGAAAGGTCAGCAGCTTACTTATGCAAATTTTCTAATTAGCGATCAATCCAATCAGCTATGGTTGGGACTAAATTGAATCGACAACAATGTCTTTCTGTGGCAAGGCAATCAATTTAAAAATTTTACGGCTCCAATAAAGAAATCAGTTAATTATATTAAAGAAGGACAGAAAGGAGAGCTACTCTTTATTTCTGGAAAATATCCGCGACCAATAGATGAAGTATTTTTCTATGATGGAAAACAGTGGACCGATTTTTCAACTTCCATTGACTCTTCCTCTACGGCTATCTTTTCAGGAAAGGATATCAAGTCTGGTTTTTTTCAATCTACTTTAGATAACATTCAGAGTATAACATATCATGAAAACAAAGTCAAACAATATCTCAAATCGAAAGAAGTAAAAAACCAATGGGGAAACATCATTAAAGGAATCCATGAAGATCTTCAAGGGAATATGTACTTCCTTAGTGAAGTCTATGATTTTTATAAACTAAATAAGTCAACTGGAGAAATTCAAAAAATCCCAATCCTGAATGGTGAGGGAACCGAGCTGTCTTTTCAATGTGGCGGCGCTATCCACAGAGACAAAAAAGGAAACTTATGGTTCAAAATCTGTGACGGCAGAGGGAACGGCACTTTAGTGAAATTCAATCCTGAAACGGAACTTTTCAAACTGTACACTCATAACCAACTCATACGAGACATAGCTATTTCTGAGGATGGAAAAATCTGGGTAATTCACCACAGCGACAAAGACAAAAGAGGAAGACTCAGTTATTTCGATCCCGTTCAGGAGCAATTTCAACCTTCAAGTGTTGACATTGATTTCCCTGAGCCTCGTTTTTGTTATGCAGAGGGAGATTCCATTTTATGGATAGGTACGCTGAAAGGTTTGGTCAAAATAAACAGGCTCAAAAAGACTTCAGCGATTTACACAACTGAAAATACGACGATGCCAAATGACAGAATTATCGTCATCAGTAAAGGTCCGAATAAGCAATTATTATTAGGGACGTTTGGAAAAGGTTTAATGTTATTTGATCCCCATAGTAAAAAAGTAAAAGCTTTTAATGAAGAGAGTGGATTAGTCAACAACTATGTTTGCGGAGTATTACCCATTGATGAAAATCATTATTGGCTAAGTACTTTCCGAGGGCTGTCGTACTTCGACTCAGAAAAATCGCTATTCTATAATTATAAAGCGAAAGATGGCTTTACCAATAATGAATTTAATCGTTATGCCTTTCACCAAGCCAGTGACGGAAGCAATTACCTCGGAACAATTAATGGTGCTAATGCTTTCCAAACCCAGGACCTGGAACCTGTGAAAAAAGAAAACAACATCGGTATTTCTGCCATCCGAAAATACTTTGGGAGCAGAGACGAAACAGATTTATTGAATTACAATCTGGATGATATTAAAAGCATTGAACTCCCTACAGACCTAACTTATATTGAATTCGATTTCCATCAAAAGAGTTTCACTCAGTCGGCACCACAGCATTTCTACACCCGTCTTTTACCTATTGACAAAGAATGGACCTTTCTTAGAAATCGGGAAAGTGCTCGCTACAGAACGCTACCTCCGGGGGAGTATACTCTTGAGGTTTTGGCTAGTAACAGTGAAAACCCTCTTCGTTTGACTATCATTTCTAAAGCTCCTTTTTACAAGACCTTACCGTTTAATACTTTAGTAATTGCATTAGGCTTGATGGGTATTTTTCTCTTTGCTAGAAATCGCTATCGTAAAGCACAGGAAGTTGAACTCGCTAAAGAAATAAACAATCGAAAAATTGCAGAATTAAAATTGACCGCCTTGCAAGCACAGATGAATCCTCACTTTATCTTTAATGCACTGGGAGCGATTCAGTATTTTATTCAAGTCAATGAAGTAGAAGCGGCAGATCATTATCTGACTCGTTTTGCGCAACTGATGCGAAAATATTTAGACAGTTCTAAAGAGAAATTAATTTCCCTAAAAAAAGAAATAGAGCTACTGGAAATATATGTAGATTTGGAAAGATTGCGCTTTTCGGAGTCATTTGATTTTACGCTGGAAGTAGGAGAAGACTTAGAACCGGAAGATATTCATCTCCCTTCTATGATGATACAACCTTTTATTGAAAATGCAGTTAATCATGGTCTCAATCAAAGGCAGGATGGAAAAGGTTTGTTACTAATTCGTTTTTCAAAAAAAGGAAATAATTTACACTGCGAAATTATCGACAATGGCATCGGTTATAAAAACGCACAAAAAAACAAAAGAAAAGGTCACCAGTCCCGAGGCATGATTATTATCAACGAAAAGATAAACTCTCTGCTGAACGCCGGTATCATGGAGATAGAAATAAAGACCAGCGAATGGGATCCTTCCAACACAGCGTTTCCAGGAACCCGCGTTTTATTAGAGATTAAAAATTTTGAGAATGACTAACTATACGGCGCTTATCATCGATGATGAACAAAAACTCCGAAAGGTATTGCAAATAAAGCTGGAGCAATTTTGCAAAAATGTAAAGGTCATCGGGACCGCTGCAAACTCAACTGAAGGCTTTGAAAAAATCAATCAATTAAAACCTCAGATCGTATTTCTAGATATTTCCATGCCTGGCGAATCTGGTTTTGATATGCTGAATCGATTTACTAAAATTGACTTCGAAATCATCTTCGTCACCGGTTTCAATGATTACATTCTGGATGCACTCAAAGTAAGTGCAGTCGATTACCTCCTCAAGCCTGTAGGAACCGAAGAACTAATCGACTCAGTAACCAAAGCTTGCAAAAGAATAGATGACCGCGAAAAAATAAAACGCTATGATGTCCTCCGTCACAACCTTGGGCATCTTGGAGAACAAGATACTAAACTGGCCATTCCCGGAACCAATGCTTACGACTTCGTAAAAATGAGCGATATCATTCGCTGCGAAGGTTGGCAAAAGTACACCCGTATTTACATCACGGATGGCAGTTGTCTGGTCAGCTCCTACAACATCGGTATATTCAAAGAAATGCTAGAAAGCTACGGTTTTTATAGCACACACAAATCCCACCTCATCAATGTATCCCTCATTTCAAAATACCTCAAAGAAGGCACTGTCGTGATGACCGATGGCTCCAATGTGCCTGTTGCCCGCCGAAAGAAAGAGGAGTTTGTTGATAAAATTCTGAAAGGTTTCTTACTAGGGGATTAGGGAGCGATTACCGCTTTTGATGTTGCTTTTGACTTTCAGCGTCCTGCCGGATGCCTGAAAACAGTTACCGAAAACCGTAATAGATCTCCGATACTCCGACCATACTTGCCGTTAGTCCGGTACACCTATAATGTCTTCTTTTTTTACTCGAACATTGTATTGCAATCACCAGTTGTGATACATTTTCAATTAAACTAAAAAACGAATACATGAAAAAAACACTTTTACTCCCCGTTTTTATTTTCCTATTTACTGCTCCGTTTTTCGCTCAGGATTATCAACTGACCGTTACCAACGAACCTTACACAGATTTACAAAATCCAATATCCCTCAACAATGGGGAAATCTGGGATGATCCCGAATACGAAATTCCTATCGGTTTTGACTTCAGCTTTTATGATGCAACGTTCGATTCACTCTTTATGTCTTTTGGCCCTAATGAGTTGATGGAAAATTTGAACGCTGATGTTTCTGCTTATTTCGCATTGTATGGACTAGACCTGATAGACAAAGCTCTTAACCCAAATGTTGCTCCTGGCGATCCGGGTTCTGTCTCTCCTATCAGCTATCAGTTGGAAGGCAATGCTGGCGACCGCATTTTTAAATTCGAGTGTAAAAATTGTGGGCTTTATGACGACTTCGATGAAAATGACATACCTGCTGATTTTGTTAATTTTCAGATGTGGCTTTATGAATCATCAGGAGACATTGCGTTGCATTTTGGAGAAAGCGACCTGACTAAGATTCAGGAAATATACGACGACTATGATGAACCACTTAGTTTATTATTTGCCTTTGATCCATATCTTAATCAGAACTTTGGCAACTCCCCAGAGGGCTTAGTTCTAACTGGCCTGCCGACTGCTCCTGAGTTAAGCTCCTTGACTACAGGAGGTGACATTGCCATATCAGATCAGATTCCCAACGGAACTGTTTATACCATTTCTAATTCTACCGTCAGCACTTATAATCCCACAAACAATTCTACAAATTTCAAATTAACGCCAAACCCTGTAAAAAACTCATTCCAAGTGATTGCCTCTGATACTGATACAGCAATAGACGCAGTACGTTTGCTAAATATTAATGGACAGACCATCAAATACTTTGACCCATCTGAGGATATGGATATTAGTGAATTACCGAATGGCTACTACTTTCTAGAGATCAAATCCGATAATTTGAGATGGGTAGAGAAGCTCGTAAAAATCTAATAAACCCACTATACAAGAATGCGATTACAGTCATTGCCTCAAAAAACCAAACTAATTATAAAAGCGTGGCTGTTTAAGTGTTTGGCATTTAGCTTTCCCTCAGGTACTCTCTTCGAGTGCCGGGGAAAGCTAAGGCCTAGTTGTTCCACACCTACTATGGAGCAGTAATATTCATTACGAAAGCAGTTTCAAAAATTTAAAACCATGAACAACATCATTAAGCTATTCCTACTACTTGTGTTTTTCCATTGGAATAATAGTTCAATTCAGGCACAAAATATTTCGCTTGATTTTGATGGAGACTATGATTTTCTTTCATCAAATGTCAACGTATCTAACAATGACTTTACAATTGAGACTTGGTTCTTATCCGCCGATCCATCCACTAGTCAAAACTGCATTGGTAACTTCAAAAGATTATTTTCTTTTAGCGGACTCAGTACCCTGGAATTAGGAATTTGTGGAGGTATACTCAATTTATACTGGATAGATGATCTTGGAAATATTCAAGGTTTCATTACCTTAAGTACAACAACTTATAACAATAACAATTGGCATCACATCGCCATTTCCAGAACAGGGCAAAACATTGAAGTTTTTCTCGACTGTGTCTCCACTGGTGTTTATCCGGTTATTGCTGGTTTGAGTTTTAATAATTTTAGAATAGGGCACTGGCCAGGAGGATTTACGCCTGGCGAAGATTGGATCGGTCGTGTTGATGATTTTAGGATTTGGGATTATGGTAAAACCCTACAAGAGGTCATTGATGAAAAAAGCTGTGTACTAACCGGTAGTGAAAACGACCTTCAAGTTTATTATAATTTCGACGAAGGAACCAGCAACGGAACCAACACAGGTATCCCTGTGGTCCCCGATCTTTCAGGGGGAAACGATGCGACTTTTAGTCCTTTTGTCACGAGCAATCCTTCTATTTTCGGTTTTGAACTTTTGCCAGAACCCTCTCCTACTTTTGGAAATGTCAGTAACTACTTCAACTCCAACGCACCTCTGGCTTATCCAAATCTGAACAACTTAGATATAGAAATCAGAGACTATCCTTATCGTAATAATCTATTGACAGAAATTTGCAACGGAGACCCTGCTCACTTCACACTTTTGGATAACGGCATTGTACCAGGCCCATTTTCAAATATACCCGTTCAGTGGTTTTATGATGATGGAGCAGGTCCGGTTTCACTAACTTCTCCCCCATTTTCCGATTTCCGATTTGGT
>JBGCDT010000063.1:0-3280 GCA_045105695.1 Saprospiraceae bacterium
ATTCCTGCACCAACGAACCACACCGGCAAAGGACGGCTCGCTCGCTCCTCAGAAGGCTGGTGGGGCTTCTCTGCTGGCAACATGAGAAAGATCGAAAAAGCACTCCGAGAAATACTAGCTATTCGCTATGAAAAAATGACAGATTGATTATTTGAACCAGTAACACTTCCTAACTTTACAACGTTTATAAAAAGAAATACCCTATTGAAACAGCATAACTTATGAACCAAAAAGTAGCATTAATAACAGGTGTAACGGGCCAGGATGGCGCTTATCTTTCTGAATTATTACTGAAGAAAGGATACATCGTTCATGGTATAAAAAGACGTAGTTCTCTCTTCAATACAGATCGTATAGATCATCTCTATCAAGATCCACACGTAGATAATCGGAATTTCATTCTCCACTACGGAGACCTCTCTGATAGTACCAACCTGATTCGAATCGTCCAAGAAGTACAACCCGATGAGATTTATAACCTCGGCGCCATGTCCCACGTCAAAGTGAGTTTTGATACGCCAGAGTATGTCGCGGATGTTGATGGGGTAGGGACTCTGAGGTTATTGGAGGCTATTCGTATTTTAGGTTTAACAAAAAAGACAAAAATCTATCAAGCCTCTACCTCTGAATTGTATGGTCTGGTGCAGGAAGTCCCACAGTCGGAAACTACTCCGTTCTATCCGCGCTCTCCATATGCTGTTGCGAAAATGTATGCTTACTGGATCACAGTGAATTACAGAGAAGCGTATGATATGTTTGCTTGCAATGGTATACTATTCAATCATGAGTCGCCACTTCGAGGAGAAACTTTTGTTACTAGAAAAATAACTCGAGCTGTTGCAAAAATTGGATTAAAACTACAGGAAAAATTGTACCTCGGAAACCTCGACGCCAAACGAGATTGGGGTCATGCTAAAGATTATGTAGAATGTATGTGGAAAATTCTTCAGCAAGACAAGGCTGAGGATTGGGTTATCGCGACAGGGGTAACTACTAGTGTTCGTGATTTTGTACGAATGTCTTTTCGGGAGATAGGAGTAGAACTGGAGTTCACTGGTGAAGGAATTAGTGAAGTCGGGACAGTAGTAAGTTGTACTAGCCCTGACTATCATATTGAAGAAGGTACTGAACTCGTGGCGGTTGATCCGGAGTACTTCCGTCCAACGGAGGTAGAACTACTGATTGGTGATCCTACTAAGGCGAAAACTAAATTGGATTGGGAGCCGAAGTATGATTTGCAGATGATGTGTAGTGAAATGGTACGGGCGGATTTGGATTTGTTTAGACGGGATCAGCTGTTGAAGGAGGCGGGGTTTGAGGTGCGGAATGAGTTTGAATAGGGGGTTCTGCGCCTTTGGCTTGAATGAAATTTTTACCACAATGGACACAGAGTAGCACAAAGTTTTTGAGGTTTTGGAGTTAGCTTGAAAGGGGCTATTAGCTTTTAAGGTTTGATAATTATACTACAATTAATTAAAATAAATATATAATAGGTGTGTTTTTTTTTTTTACTTAATTTATTGTATCTACTTGGTTTTGAGTTGATTGTATTTCATGTTAAATGTTTTTTGAAAATAGCATATTTTATTTTATGGAATTTTAGATTTTTTGCAACCTATTAGTAGGAGCTTTTTCCTAAGTAATAAAAACCTACTAAGATGACAAGTAATGAAATATCTAACATTGTTTTAAATTGTGCTTACAAAGTACATTCTGCTCTGGGGCCTGGGCTACTAGAATCTGCTTATCAGCAATGTTTAGCCTATGAATTAAGAAAAGCAAACTTAAGAGTGGAGATCGAAAAACCATTAGAATTATTTTATAATGGAGTTAAAATGGATTGCGCTTATCGATTAGATTTATGGATTGAAGGTAAGTTTCTTGTTGAATTAAAAACGGTAAAGCAATTAGAACCAATCCATACAGCTCAAGTAATTTCTTATTTAAAACTTAGCAAAACAAGATTAGCGTTACTACTCAATTTCAATGAAAAAAGCTTAAGAGATGGAGTCAAAAGAGTCATACAAGACTAATGAAGATGAGGTGTAATATTATGCTAAATATATTCTCCCAGAAGTAATGAAAGAACTTTGTGTAACATCGTGTCCTTTGTGGTTAAAAAAATACCTATGCAAAAAAGTAATAAAATCTACATCGCCGGCCACCGAGGCATGGTCGGCTCCGCCCTCCACCGCAAGCTAAACGCCGAAGGTTATAACAATATAATTACAAGAACCTCCCACCAGCTCGATTTAAGAAATCAAAAAGCCGTAGCTGACTTTTTTGAATCAGAAAAACCAGATTACGTATTTTTGGCAGCAGCAAAAGTAGGAGGCATCCTAGCCAACAATACCTACCGAGCCGACTTCCTCTACGACAACCTGATGATCCAAAACAACGTCATCCACTCCGCTTATAAAACAGGAGTGAAAAAATTGATGTTCTTAGGTTCCTCTTGTATCTACCCTAAGATGGCAAAGCAGCCACTGAAAGAAGACTACCTACTCACAGGTTTATTAGAGCCAACAAATGAGCCTTACGCTATTGCAAAAATAGCTGGAATAAAACTTTGTGATGCCTACCGAGATCAATACGGTTGCAACTTTATCTCGGTTATGCCGACGAACTTGTACGGTCCTAACGACAACTACGATTTGAAAAAATCTCATGTGTTGCCCGCTCTTCTTAGAAAATTCATAGAAGCCAAACAACAGGGTCAACCAGAAGTAACCATGTGGGGAACGGGTAATCCCAAACGTGAATTCCTCCACGTTGATGATCTCGCAGATGCTTGTTACTACCTCATGCAAAACTACGATGAACCTGGCTTAGTCAACATCGGAACAGGAGAGGACATCGCGATTAAAGATTTAGCTTACTTGATAAAAGACATCGTTGGATACGAAGGTGAAATAGTTCATGATCTCAGTAAGCCTGATGGAACACCTCGGAAATTGATGGATGTTTCCAAACTAAAGTCCAAAGGCTGGACGGCTAGCATTTCTCTAGAAGAGGGAGTGAAAAAAGTGTATGAGGATGTGAAGTCTGAAGAATGGGCGGCTGTAAGCTAGTTTTGTAACAATAGTTCTACAAATAAAAAAGAGCTTGGTGATACTAAATCGCCAAGCTCTTTTTTTATTGAAATTAGTTTTTAAAAGACATTGGGTTGTTGTGGTAACGACTAAGCAAAGTACCAGTAAATCCCAATCACAATCGCACAAATCCCAGCACCCACAGGTACCAAAAATTTATAAGGCTGAATAGAAACTTCTTCTGTGTA
>JBGCDT010000064.1:0-5220 GCA_045105695.1 Saprospiraceae bacterium
GAGTGTTTTTTTTTCGGGGGTTTTAAGGCCCGCACCGATGAATCGGTGGGTTGGTTACACGCGTCGTACTAACATCCCATATATGTGGTGTTGCCAGCTTTGAGCGATTAGTCTTTTTGTTCATTCTTTAAATTTACTCAATAATTCATCTTCACTATCTGGTTCGTCATAAGCATCAGCTTCGGTTAAATGCCCGTCAATTTGACTTACCCTCGTAATTTGTTTTCCCTTTCTAAAGACCAACTGTAATCCATGTTCTTGTTCCCATTCACATTCACAGTTTATACTGACGTAAATATCTTTGTCTTTATATGGTCTTCGTGTGACGAGTATTTCATTTGGTTGAACAAACTTCCATATTTCATTTTGGTCTTTTATCTCCCAAAGTTTTTTATCATCTTCATCATATCCAACCGCATTTAAGAAATCCATACAGTTTTTGTAGACAAGGTTAGAAATTTCTAATTTGTCAGACTCAGATTTTTTAAAGAATAACTTTAAAGCTTCATCTGCTTCATTGATAAATTCTGTGTCTTCTTCAGGAATAAAATCTATAAAAGTGATTTTTATCTTCTGATTATCAAAAAATGGAATTTCTATTTGACTACTTTCCCACCAATCTTCAAATCTTTCGTTTTGAATTAATTTTCCAATAATATTTGAGTTGATTTCTTTCATTTTTCTTGCTGACATTCTAACAATATATACACGTTTTATTTTTTCGTGCTTGTCAGATGCTGTGCATCTGTTACAATGCTTTATCGGCCTCCTGGCCTGAGTGTTTTTTAATCTGAATTTCTCACATAACCGCTTTACGAACTGTTGCTATTGCACGCCATCTACTGCTCCAGGTCGCAAAGCTATTTGTCCATCTTTCACGAAATTTTATCGGCTAACTTGAAACGCAACTCTAAATTACAGCTCAATATTTTTTAGTTTTATCTATTACAGCCTCTCACTTTTAGCTATTTAACTTCCAACTAAATTCGCCAAGATTGTTATTACAATAAGCATTGGAATTCCAATAATAGAGAACTTATATTGATAGTTTTTCTCTTCTTTGTTTTTGTAACTCAGAACAATAAAGATTAGTCCTAATATTAAACAGACAGTAATGACTATTGACAGGATCATTAAATCTCGATCCAAAATCTCTTCTGAATGAAAACCACTAGCAAAATTTACGATTTTATAAAAGACTAAACAATTAGCTATAATTGCGTAGACAAATAATCTGAAAGACCACTTTTTAAAGTTAGTTTTTGATCTATTATCTTTTTCTATTTCATCTAATATGTTTTCCACTCTTTCTTTTTAGAGTTATAACAAAATATCCTTATAAGTTTTTTATTTGAGTATCAACCATCAACCTCTTCCCCAGCATACCGCTTCTTCAAATGAAAAATCATATCCTTAGTCATTCCATCCAAATCAAACTTCGGTTCCCAGCCCCAGTCCGCTCTCGCCTGCGCATCATCAATGCTATCGGACCAAGAGTCCGCAATAGCTTGTCGCTCATCCGGTTCATAAGTAATCTGAAAATCAGGAATGTATTTTTGAATGGAATCAGCAATCTCTTTTGGCGTAAAACTCATACCTGATAGATTGTAGCTTTCGCGAATGCTGATCTGATGGCTAGGCGCTTCCATCAATTCAATAGTTGCCCGAATGGCATCTTCCATGTATATCATAGGCAGCCTTGTATTTTCCGAAAGAAAACACTTGAAAGGTTCCCCTTTTACAGCTGCATGATAAATATCAACGGCATAGTCTGTCGTACCTCCACCAGCCAAAGTTTGATGACCAACGATACCTGGGTAACGAATACTTCTAACATCCAAACCAAATTTTTGATGATAGTAATTGGTCCAAAGTTCTCCAGACAATTTGCTAATACCATAGACTGTAGAAGGATTGAAAATGGTCCGTTGAGGAGTGCCTATTTTGGGCGTCGTTTTTCCATAGATGGCAATGGAACTTGGTGTGAACACCTTATCCAGATTTTTAGCAACCGCTAGATCCAGTACATTGAAAAGGCCATCCATATTTACCTTCCAGGTCAGTTGTGGGTTCTTTTCTCCCTTTGCGGAAAGAATGGCTACGAGATGATAAATCTGAGTAATTTGATATTCGTCAATGATTTCCTCTAAGCGATTTTTATCTAGGATATCCAATTTTTCAAAGGCCGTTTTCTGCACCTTTGGGGGATTGATATCAGAGGTGATGACGTTGCCGTCGCCATACTGTTGGAGGAGGGCATCGGTAAGGACAGTTCCGATTTGGCCACTGGAACCGGTTATTAAAATCCGGTCTTTTTTGAAGGTAGGTTTTCTCATATTCTATTGCGAGTAATTAAGCCCACAAAATAACGAATTGCGCTGAGTATCTGATTAAAACGGCATCTTGTTTTTGTAAAATTATTGAGAATGAAAGGTAGATGGGGTAGATGAGGTGGATAAGGTTGATGAGGCTTTTTTAATCTACGTTTAGATTTACGTAGGAAGTTTTTAAATTACCTCATCTACCTTAGTAAAGGATACTCAGGCAGTTGATCGAGGAAGTTGTAGCTTTTCTCTTCATAGTCCATTTCACAACAAAGAAGCTCTGGGCCATTGGTAACTAGAATGTAAGGAACCTGCATGTTTTTATTGTAGCGACTTACTTGTTCAAAAACGGAAAGATTAATGGGTTGATCGGCTGATTTACATTCCGCCAGTAAGAAGGGATTCATATCTGCATCGAAAACCACAAGGTCAAAACGTTTTTGCATACCATTATATACAACGGTTTTTTCAGCGGCAATTCGATTGAGATTGTATTGCTTTTCATTAATCAAATAGCTGATGAGTAGCTGACGGACCAACTCCTCAGGAGTGAAAGCCACGTACTTCTTTCTGCTAGGATCGAAGACCTGGCGTTTGCCCTGTTCTCGTTTTATTCGTAAATGATCTGCTTGTGCAGTTAGGTCAATATTTATCATCAATTAAATTCTAATAGTAAAAACGGGTTTCAAACCAAACCTTTTCTTTCTTCCGAAACGGAACATCCCAATCGCCTTCCAGATACAAAAACTCAGGAACATATTGCTCTCCAACTTTGGTCAACTCAATCGTAATATCCACATCAAAATCCACCATTGTTCCCTGATAATACAATTCATAATTCCTCGCCACCACTGCAAAAGTATTTTTATCAAAGTAAGTCTCCAAAGATTTGATGATCGTTTTATGTCGATCTGATTTTTTCAAATCCTCTTTCCACTTTACAGAAAAGACATAACAATCTGCACCCGTTTTGTATTTCTTAGAGCTAATCGCATAGTCGTAATAGGGGCGGAGCGGCTCGTCAAATATCTGCGCCTTCTTTCCAACAATAGGAACATCCACCTTAGAACCAGGTTGAAAAATCAGTTGCTTCAAATCCTTAATTTTCTCTTGCATCGCGCTGGTCGACCCTGGCGGATTGCCGGAATTCAAATTGATGCAGGTCCGCTCGTAAGTAAAGAAAATATCTTCGTACATCTTTGCCGTAAGGTAGCGACGTTTCTTTTTTCGTTTGTAATAGTTGCCAGTTATTTCCTGCTCCAAAACATCCATCGTTCTACAATTACCCTCCATGTTTTGTTGAATGGTATTTTTCAAGCGAGCGACTTGCTTCTTTTTTTTATTGAAAAATCGAATGTCGTTATCAGAGCGGTATTCTAAGAATCGAATATTAATGAATGCTTCTAAAAAGGAAGAATCGGTTTGGACCATTTCCATGAAGTCCTTGACTTCGAAACCAGTTCGAGAGGCGGTGACGACTAGGGAGTCCATGTAGATGATGCCGCCGAAGTCGGAGTAGTCTGGGGTTTCTTGGGCGGTTGCGTGAGGGAAGGCAGCAAGCCATGTTACTGTAAAGAGAGCTATTTTTAGAAAATTATTTATCATTTAATATTTTTCCTCAGACGTAATTTTCATACATATTAATTGTGAACTATAAAATATCTGACTGGCTTATAAGCTTTAGAATTTATTATAGTTTAGTGATTCAAGAGGGCCACTGCGCTGCAGTTTGCAAAGCGTAATTGTGACTTTGGTTACCAAGAGGGGCGCTACTCTGTAGCTGATAAAAAACTGGGGCTAATAAAATACATCGATGCTATTGTAAAACAAACCCACCTCCGACAGGCTCCAAGCGGATCGGCCTTGTAACTTTAGCCGCCTGCCTGGCAGCGAGCTAGCGAGCAGACAGGTTAAGAAAATTATCAAAGATAAAGCTTGA
This sequence comes from Saprospiraceae bacterium, assembly GCA_045105695.1. Taxonomy (GTDB): domain Bacteria; phylum Bacteroidota; class Bacteroidia; order Chitinophagales; family Saprospiraceae; genus CALGLS01. Next base: position 4,264 of record JBGCDT010000064.1, read on the forward strand.
AGAGCAGTCCAAAGCCTCTTAGAGGCGACCTCGGACTGCGAGCGGGATGGCTGATAATTTTTAGGGCAATTTTATAAAGCCTTGAACTTTGGTTCTGTGTTTCAAGACAAAGAACACGTGGAAGATTCTTCTAATAAATCAGATCTTCCAACTTCCACTTATATCATTGAGTAGCATAAAAATGCTCCTTAAACCCCGCTAGCATCGACCTTGCAGGTCGTTGCTCCGCATGAGTGTGCCTCCGGCACAAAGGCAAAGAACCACCCATCAGATCCCTACAGTACACAACTCTTTGCATCAAAAAAAATTATAGCAGATCACTGCACATATCTTTCAGAGTTGGTTTATTTCTGGTGTTACCAGTAGGGGCACTATTCTCTAGCAACAGCATAAAAATGCTCCTTAAAACCAAAACCTACCCCTTATACCCATTCAAAAAATCCTTCACCCCCATCGCCCGCTTCCCCGCTGGCTTTAACTCCAACACTTCCAAATACCCAACATCAATAGCATAACGTAAATAACTTTTATAATCCGTATGCACTGTCCCCAACTCATGCGAATGCACATCATAAGTAACATCCGCTTTCAAAATTTTTACCTCTTGTCCATCCAGCGTAGTCCAAGCCAATGGATAGGGATTCAAACCTCGAACAAAGTTCTTCAACTCCCTCGCAGATTTTGTAAAATCAATTTCGCAAGTTTCCTTAAAAAGTTTTGGTGCTTTGCTGACCTTTGAAGCATCCTGAGGAGTCAGTTTATAATCACCCGTTTCTATCCGTTGAACTGATTTCAGAACGCCCTCCGCACCGAGTTCCATCATGCGATCATGAACATTGCCAGTCGTTTCCTCTGGTCCGATCTCCATTGTTTGAGAAAGGAGAATGTCTCCTGTGTCGATTTTATGTTTTAAGAAGAAACTGGTCACACCCGTTTGTGATTTTCCATTGATGACGG
>JBGCDT010000065.1:0-6474 GCA_045105695.1 Saprospiraceae bacterium
GAGGTTATGAGAAGACAACAAAACCTTACGCTCCTTTTGTGTTAATATTGATGAAAATGGTCGGTGATCGAGACTCAGCAAGGATTGAAGAAAAGCGATTAAAATCAAGGAGCGGTAAGAGAGAGCTGTATAGGAAAGTAAGAGAAGAATTTCCAGAGCTTAGTCAATACTAATGTTGAACGTTAAAGTGCGGGCCTGTCTAGCTTCGCGTAGCCAGATAGATTCGAGTCCCGCTCCGGGCACTGAAAAGCTTTCCGAGAGGGAGGCTTTTTTTATTGGAATAAAGAATAAAAGATGGAATATAGTGTATATGCAATCGCAAGGGTTAGCAAGAAATACATATATGTAGGGTTAAGTTCAGATGTAGAAAGGCGATTTGGTGAGCAATTCCGAAAGGAGGGCTCTTTTTTGTAGGAATGGAAACCCATCGTTTCAACAGTATGGACTCCAATCTCAGACCCAGTAACCAGCCATCAAACTCACCCCATCTCCGAATCATCAAACCCCGGCCAAGTAAAATGCGATCCAAAAATCATCGCCTTTTTATCTCTCGCCCTGTTTAGCGCAAGTTTAATACTCTCCGCAAACTGATCTGGATAATTATCATAAACGGAGTACCACTCTGGATGCTCCTTCTGAATTTTATGCCTCCACCCATCTGCAATATGTAGAATGGTTTGTTCCTCTGAACTAATTTCTACTGCATAGTGATCTGGTCTATGTCCTGGCGTAGCAATCATGCGTAGGCCTGGTAGAAATTGTTCCTCTTCTTTTACTAATATAATTCTAGATAAAAGAGCAGGTAATTTCTGTGAACCATAGTGTCTTCTATATTTGACTCCTTCTTCTACGAAATTCTTTGGGAATAATTTAGAGAATACCTCTACAAACGAAGTGATCATTTTCTCTCTGGAAATTTCAGTTACCCAAAGATCGTAAGCCGTCTTTGGGAATACGATTCGAGCATTAGTAAAGAAATCCAATCCGCCAATGTGGTCAAAATCACTGTGCGTGATTACCACGTAGTCAATATCATCTGGAGAGAAACCCGCTTCCCTTAAACTATTCACTAGATTATTTTCACCGGTTCCACAATCGATCAAAACCAGATGCTCTGGCGTTTTTATCAAGAGGTTGTTAAAGCCAATTTTGACATGAAAATCTTTGTAGCCATTGGCTTGCATAGCAGCTAATAATTCGTCTTCAGGAACTTGAGTGAATTCGTTTCTAACATCAGTAATTGTCGAATTATCTTCTAATGCATAACATTGAAATTGTCCGAGGGTGATTTGGTGAGTTGGCATATTTGTGTAGTTTTTGTCAAATATACTCAGCACGAATTGTTTTGGGCGAATATGTAGTGATTAATTTTTCAGTTTTGAAATTCAACTTTGTTTTAGGAACTATTCCAATTACTATACAGTTGATACTCCTACCTTAACTTTTTAACCTAAACTATTTTACAAAAACTCATGAACCCTTCTATCATCAAAAATCCGACTGTCGAAATTTCCACTGATTTGTTGGATCAGTTACAAGCATTTACAGCTGAAGAATCTCAGGTTGTTGTACACTGTATTTATAGTAGTGACAAACCTTGGATGCACATCAGAATTCAACCTACAACTTTTTTGTACGATATTGGTTCTTCTCACCGAAGTGATTTGGTTCACTTTGAGAATATTGTTTTGGCACCTAACTGGCAACGTTTGCCACAAACTGGCGAAGCTTTCTTTTCTTTGATTTTTAGTGGTTTGCCTAAAGGTTGTACTGCTTTTGACTTAGTGGAATTGAATGAACCGAGCCCATTCCAAGCTACAGGGATTGGTCGGAATAGCGATGATGTTTATTATATTAGCTTGCGATAAAGGATTTAAGATTTGAAAGAGAGAACAGCCACAGAATAGTTTTTTCTGTGGCTGTTTTTATTGAATCTCTTCAAATAATCCTTACTATATTAGAGTAGCAAAAAAACAACTATGCACCTCAATTGCCCTTCCTGCCGTTATCCAATCGTCTCTGATGATGTAAATCTGGTAAAGACCATAGCCAAGTGTAAATCTTGTAATAATATTTTTGAATTTGGAGAAAACCTAAAAGGTAAGGAACTGCCAGGCCGTTTCCGTAAGGAGATTGTTATTCCTCCAGGGATTGAAATACTGCAAGTGATAGACGAGCTGGAAATTATGGTGAAGTGGCGAGAATCTTCCAAGAAATTTACGCTATTATTTGCAATGATGTGGAACGGCTTGACATTACCAATGACTGTAGCTCTTATGCTGGGAGCTGGAAATGGAAGTGGAGGAGAAGGCTTTGGAGCCGTATTATTTATGATGGTTTTCAATCTGGTTGGTATCTATATGTTGTATGCAAGTGTTGGCTATTTAGTGAATACAACTTATATAACTGTTGATGAAAATAGAATTTCTATAGATCATCGACCACTGAAATTCCTCATTCAAAAAGATAAACATTACGATGCTCAGGATGTAGAGCAGGTCTATGTAAGACGATACTCCGTAGGTTCAAAAAATGAAAAACCGGTATATGCTTTTGAAGTGGCAGTAAAGATGAAAAATGGAAAGACTCAAAGCATCGTCAAAGAATTGCACTCTCCTAATCACGCTAGATATATCGAACAGGAAATCGAATATTTTTTAAAAATAAAAGACCGTCCTCAACTCGGAGAATGGGACGAAGGTTTGTGAAACAAAAGCACAATACCGAAAAACCCGCGTCATTACTGGGTTTTTGACTAAAATGGAGTACGTAAATCTAGTTTTTGGTAGACCATTAACTAAGCAATTTGTACCGCTTTCTCTCGTAAAACAACCTTTTATTAAATTATAGATTATTTACATATTTTAGGTACATTTGTTGCCGTTTTTAAGATGCAACAAACATGCGCTATCACCGCAAAGGGCACAATGAAACACTGTACCCATCACGCACCTTAGAACATTCCATCAATTAAATTATTAACTCTGGCTACGGTTGATACAACCGTTGTCTTGTAGTGTATTCTACTTTATCGATGCTAAAGAAATTGAAAAAATTTCCTTTTTACCAGCAGATGGATGCTATGGATTGCGGAGCGACCTGCCTTCGCATGATCGCCAAACATCACGGGCGTATCTATTCTCAAAAGTACCTAAGAGAAATTTCTCATGTAGACAGAGAAGGTGTTTCCCTAATGGGAATCAGTGATGCTGCTGAGCATATCGGAATGCACACACTCGGAGTAAAAGTTACCTACGACAGAATCCTTCAAGACCTTCCAGTTCCTTTCATAGCTCATTGGCGGCAGAATCATTTTATCGTTGTTCGTAAGGCAACTGATACGCATGTCTGGATTGCTGATCCAGCAGCCGGTTTATTCAAAATTACTAAAGAAGAATTTCTAGATGGTTGGGCCAGCGATCAAGTCAACGGAGAGTTGATGGGGATCTTATTATTGATAGAACCCACTCCTGATTTTTACGAACGAGACGATGAAAAAATAGACAAAGGTAATTTTGGTTATCTGTGGGCCATCGTTTCAAAGTACGGTGGATTGGTTGGTCAGGTGATATTGGGCTTAGTTGTAGGATCATTGTTACAACTGGCATTTCCCTTTTTGGTGCAGATGATTGTAGATAAGGGGATCATCATTAAGGATGTTAGTTTCATCAAGATGATTCTGATCGCGCAGTTCGCTTTGTTTACGACGAGGATAGGAGTGGAGTTTTTGCGTTCTTGGATATTATTACATGTTGGCGTTCGGGTTAATATTACTTTGATTTCTGACTTTTTGGCTAAGCTGATGAAGTTACCTGTTCGCTACTTTGACACGAAGCTGACTGGAGATTTACTTCAACGAATCTATGACAATAAACGAATAGAAAACTTTCTAACCTCTGCGTCACTAATTACGTTATTTTCTCTTTTCAACTTTGTTGTTTTCGGATTTGTCTTAGCTTATTATAGCAAAACAATTCTGTTCGTATTTGTGGTAGCTACTATTTTGTATGTACTCTGGGTTTTGATTTTTTTGAAAAAAAGAAGAGAATACGATTACAGGCGTTTCGACCAAATGGCCACTAATCAAAGTAGTCTTATCGAATTGATAGATGGAATAGAAGACATCAAATTGCATAATGCAGAAAGAGAAAAACGTTGGGAGTGGGAGCGCATTCAATCTAAGTTATTTACTATTAGTATTAAAGTACTACAGTTGGATCAGTGGCAACGATTTGGAACTTCTTTTATCAATGAATCTAAAAATATTCTAATTACTTTCATTGCTGCAAAGCTGGTCATCGAAGGAAAAATGACCCTCGGTATGATGCTGGCTATTCAGTATATTATTGGCCAACTGAACGGACCTATAGAACAGCTTATACAGTTTATTCTCTCTGGGCAAGATGCACATATCAGTCTTCAAAGAATGAACGAAGTACATCTAGAGAAAAACGAAGAAGACGTAGAAAACAAAATTAATATCCTTCCTGAAAATCAAGATCTGAGTTTTGAAAATGTCTATTTCCAATATGGTGGTTCATCTTCGCCTGTGATTCTTAAAAACATTAATGTCAATTTTCCAAAAGGAAAAACCACAGCTATTGTAGGCTCCAGCGGAAGTGGAAAAACAACTATGCTAAAACTGTTGTTGAATTTTTATCAGGCGACAGAAGGGCAAGTTAAGTTGGGAGAATTAGATTTAAAGAACATTCAAAATCGCTTATGGCGATCGAAGTGCGGAGCGGTCCTTCAGGACAGTTATATTTTTTCTGATACAATTGCTAAAAACATTGCACTGGGTGAAGATTACATCGATCAGTCGCGTTTGCTAAAAGCAGTAAAAGTGGCTAATATTCAAATGGATATTGAGTCTATGCCACTTAGTTATAATACGAAAATTGGTTCCAATGGGGTAGGGCTTAGCCAGGGTCAAAAGCAGCGACTAATGATTGCACGAGCCATTTACAAGAATCCAGAATTCATGTTCTTCGATGAAGCCACCAATGCATTGGATGCTTACAACGAAATGATTATCATGGACAACTTAGAAGAATTTTTCAAAGGCAAAACAGTAGTCGTCGTAGCCCATCGACTAAGTACTGTGAAAAATGCAGACAACATCATCGTGCTTGAAAAGGGGGAAGTAATAGAACAAGGAACACACGAAGAGCTAACAAAGACAAGAGGCTCTTATTACCATCTAGTAAAAAACCAATTAGAACTAGGCAACTAAAAAAATACATTGTACCGCAAGTATCAATAACCAAAACACAGGTTTAATCCATTAATGGAAGAAGAGCAAAACATAAACGAAGAAGATCACATCGAGCTTCGAAGCGAAGAGGTTCAGGAAATCCTGGGCACTCCTCCACATTGGATGATCCGGTGGGGGACGACCTTGGCGGCCTTTGCTTTTTTGTTGGTGATCGTGCTGGCATGGTTTATCAAATACCCAGAAGTGAAGCAGGCTGGTCTGGTTTTGACGACTAGCATTCCGCCCTCGCCGATCGTAGCTAGAGTGGATGCAAATATTGAAAAGTTATTTGTAGAAGAAAAAGATGTAGTTACGGAAGGTCAAATTTTGGCTGTTTTGCAAAGTACAGCAGAGTTTGGTGACGTTTTATTTTTGGATGATGAGTTAAATAAGTTGCGTACGTTGGATGAAGAAGGTTTGAAGATTTATCGACCTGATCGGGATTTGTCTTTGGGGAATTTGCAGTCAGGTTATTCCGATTTGTTGGAAAATTTTGAGACGTACAATAGAGGTGAGAAAACGGATTTTGTGCAGGAGTCTGTTTTTCGATTACAGCAAGAGCGGAGGACTATTGAGAATGGTATTAGTAATGAAAAATTAAGATTAGTGGATATTGAGTTAGAATTAGCTAATGCTAAAATAGACCAGCAACGTGTGAAAGAATTATACGTTGGAAAAATAAAATCAAAACTTGATCTTGAAAAAGCACAGAGTAAAGTTGTAAGCGTTAGAGATCGCATCAAGCAAGTGAAGTCAAACATTTACGCAAAAGAACAAGAGTTAATAACCATTGGTCAGCAAATCGCGAAACTACAAAACGACCAAACCGTTTCTTCCGATATCAACTTCGTAAAACTCCGTGAAGAAGTTCGTCGCCTCCAAAGTGAAATCGATAACTGGAAACAAAAGTATCTGCTTCTTTCACCCGCCTCTGGTCAAGTCGCTTTTGATGGTCTCATCAAAGAAAATCAATTCGTAGAAAATAATACAACCTTACTACGCATCATACCGCCAGAGGAACGCAAAGTATGGATCGGACGAGTAGAACTCTCTACAGAGAACTCTGGAAAGGTGGAAGTCGGACAGCGTGTCGTCGTCAAATTTGACAATTATTCTTATGAAGAATACGGCATAGTAGATGGCATCGTTAGTAAAAAATCTGTTCTGCCCAGTGGAAATACTTATTATCTGGAAGTTGATTTTCCAAGGGGTTTGCGTAC
>JBGCDT010000066.1:0-3240 GCA_045105695.1 Saprospiraceae bacterium
CAGGCCCAATTATTGACGTTCGCAAGGTAAGATGATCATCATGGATAATCTCTCCTAGTGATTTACTTTTTGCATAGATATCTTCACCGTCCTTAAAGTCATCCAATGTGTACGCTCCCTTCTTTCCTGAGAATACACAGTCCGTAGAGATATGAATAACCTTGGCATTGTTTTCTTCTCCTATTTGACGAAGAAAATGAGGAAAGTAGGAGTTAATGTAAATGGCATTTGCAGGATTTGTTGTTGAGCCTTTTATCAAAACGCCAATGCAGTTGACAATAATATCCGGAGAGAGATCTTGTATGATTTTGGAGAAGGCTGGCTTATCCGTGATGTTACAAATAATCGTTTTCTCGGTAAACTTCGTTCGATAAGAGAGATCTATAATTTCGTATTCTTTCTTATCTGCTAAGCGCAATTGAACTTGATGTCCCAGCATTCCTGTAGACCCAAGGATTAGTACTTTTTTTATTTTTTCCAAACCGTTCTGTTTATATAGTGCGTATATGAAAGAATGATTCTTAATACTTTTTTAGAAACATTATCTGGTTCATAATCTTTAATCATTCGAATGACATTGGGCTGTTCCTCTACTTGGGAAGTAACCACATTGATTGCATTAATTATGTTGTCCTTCTTCAGGCCGGTCATGATTAAGGTTCCTTCATCCATTCCTTCTGGTCTTTCGTGAGCTTGTCGTATTGTAATTGCCGGAAAGTTTAGAATGGCTGATTCTTCTGTGATTGTTCCACTGTCTGAGATGACACAAAAAGCATTTTTCTGCAAAAATATGTAGTCTAGAAAGCCAAAGGGTTTCATAAAAGAAACCATTGGATTGGTGCTTGCAAACTCCATTTTTTCCAACTTGATTCTAGTGCGTGGATGAGTAGATACAATTACCCGTTTGTTGAAGACTCGAGTTATTTCATTAATTGAATCCAGTAGATTTTTGAAATTTTCTTCCGAGTCTACGTTCTCTTCCCTATGCGTACTTAAAATCAGATACGATTTTGGCTGCAACTCTTCATCAGCTAAAATAGTCGACTTATTGATCTTAGGCATGTAATAGTCTAGCACCTCTCGCATAGGAGAACCGGTTTTGATTACCGTTTCAGGTTTTAAGCCCTCCGCTATTAAATAGCGTCGCGCATGTTCTGAAAGAGGCATATTGATATCACTTAAGTGATCTACAATTTTTCTATTAATTTCTTCCGGTACCCGTTGGTCAAAACATCGATTTCCAGCCTCCATATGGAAGATTGGAACTTTCCTTCTTTTAGCAGAGATTACCGACAAACAGCTATTCGTGTCGCCATATAATAAGACGGCATCCGGTTTTACCTTCTCGAGGAGTTCATCAGATTTTTTAATAACCTTTGCAATCGTTTCTGCGGCATTTTCTCCTGCGGCCTCCAAGAAGTAATCTGGTTTTCGAATCTCCAATTCATCAAAGAATATCTGGTTTAATTCAAAGTCATAGTTTTGGCCAGTATGAGCTAAAATATGCTCGGTATGCTTATCCAATTCAGCGATCACTCTGCTTAATTTGATCACCTCAGGTCTTGTTCCTACAATAGTTAGCACTTTCATTATTTCGATTTCCAGGTTTCAAGTTCGTTTTTAATAAAATCAATTTTCAGCAAGGTCTCTTTGACCTCCTCTACAGAAAGTCTACGTGTATTATGAGAATTATAATCTTCCAGGCTAGATGTTTCTTCCTTACCTTCTGTAAAATAATTTCGATAATTGAGGTCTCTAGAATCAGCAGGAATTCTGTAAAAAGAAGTTAGGCTTTCCGCTTTTGCCATTTCCTCGCGAGTACAAAGTGTTTCGTATAATTTTTCACCGTGCCGAGTTCCTATTACTTTAATTTCATTTTTAGCATCAAAAAGTTCTAGCAAAGCCTTCGCTAAATCTTCGATGGTAGAAGCGGGAGCTTTTTGAACAAGCAGGTCTCCTTGGTTGCCATTATTGAATGCGAATAGGACCAAATCTACCGCCTCGTCAAGAGACATCAAGTAGCGGGTCATATTGGGGTCTGTAATGGTTATGGGTTGTCCCGTTTTTATTTGATTGACAAAAAGTGGGATTACAGATCCTCGCGAAGCCATTACATTTCCATATCTGGTAAGGCAAACCCTTGTGCCGGTATCACCAATATTTCTAGCAGCAGCTACTGTTACTTTTTCCATTAATGCTTTAGACATTCCCATTGCATTAATCGGGTAAGCTGCTTTATCGGTACTTAGGCAGATTACTTTTTTCACCTGATTATTTATGGCTGCCTGTATGACGTTATTTGTCCCTAGTACATTTGTTCTGGTGGCTTCGATTGGAAAAAATTCACAGGAAGGGACTTGTTTTAATGCTGCTGCCTGAAAAACATAATCTACGCCTCGCATGGCGATGTTAATGCTACCGTAATCTCTGACATCTCCGATGTGAAATTTTACTTTAGGATTATTGAGACGAACGCGCATGTCATGCTGCTTTTTTTCATCTCGAGAAAATATTCTAATTTCTTTAATGTCAGAATCAAGAAATCTTGAAAGAACTGCATTGCCGAAGGAACCTGTTCCTCCAGTGATTAATAGTGTTTTATCTTTAAACATTATTGCATTTTTTTTAATGTCTTTTACTTAAAATATAAGTTATATACAGGCTTACTTAACGCACTGGTAAAATGGACTAATCTAACTTTTTTAATACTTTTCCGGGGTTTCCAACAATGACTTCTTTCTCCATCACAGGTTTTATCACTACTGCTCCCACTCCAATGATGGAGTCATTACCAATCTTTAAACCGTTTAGAATAGAGGAAGAAGGAGCGATCCAAACATTCTCTCCTACAGATACACTGCCCGCCACCATGGCATTGGCAATGACTAGCGAATTTTGACCCATTTGAGCTCCGTGGGCAATATGGACTCAGTTGTCTACTTTTGAATTCTTTTGTAATTACGTACTCCCCATTACTGCTCGGTCGATAGTGGTACAATTACCTACTTCTACCCCTTCCTCAATCACTACATTTCCAACATGTGGAATGACGGCATATTTTCCATTGCTGTCTTTTTCATATCCAAACCCTACCCCACCAATTACACAGTTGGATCCAATCTTAGCATTGGGGCCTATTTTAGTATCGTATTTGATAACGGTACCATGACCAATATAGGTGTGATCGCCTATTGTGCTTCCTTCTTCAATCACTACATATTCACCAATAAATACCTCATT
>JBGCDT010000067.1:0-10642 GCA_045105695.1 Saprospiraceae bacterium
CGCAAATAGATTCGTAAAAGAAGTAAGGCTAAGAAGTAAGAAGGAAACAAGGAATTTCATAACTGATGTTTTAAAAGTGAATTGTTTATTTTGATTACAATCCAAATGTAAGATCAACATCAGCTGAAATAAAGGAGAAAACGGTGAACTGGGGTTTTTTTCCGGTGAACGGGAAAGAGAGGTGGAAGTCTTTAGCTGTTGGTCTTTTGCCTTTAGCAGGAACTTGGAAATAGTGTATTCTATCTATTTGTAAACCGGTGTAGTATTTATCACTGGATTTTAAGCTAAAGTCTGTGGTTTGGAGTACTTCACCGTTGAAACGGTGGGTTAGTAGTTCGCGTCTTTCTGTCGCATCACGGCTTTCGCAACTTATCTGTATCACTACCCCACCGTTTCAACGGTGGGTTTTCATTGCAGTGCGCATTGCGTAAATAAAGGAGATGGAAAAACAAGAGTCAAAACTTAAAGCATCAGCTCACGGTAGGATCGCGAAAGAAGGCCCCTAAAGACAAAAGACCAATTACCAAAGACTAACAAAAAATTACTTCTTCTCTCCAATCAAACACTCGCCACTATACTTCGCTCCTTCATCCACAATCATCTTACTGGCCATGATCTTTCCTTTGATGAAAGCGGTACCTAGTAAATGCAGCAAGCCTTTGACACTCAACTCTCCTTCGATTTTACCGCTGATAACGGATTCGTTGCATTTTATAGTTCCTTCGACTTTGCCACTATTGCCCATCACGAAGCGTTGATCACAATTAACATCGCCAATGATTTTTCCATCCAGACGAATGCCTTTAGAACATTTGATGGTTCCTTCGATGGTGGTTCCATCAGCAATGTTGCAAGAGTCAGAACCAGGTGGTGGAGCGAAGCTGTTGGTAGCGGTTGCTGTAGCGGTGTTACTTTTCTTTGAAAACATGGGATTTTGATTTTAGTATGCTTTGACAAATGATGAATTTGAAAAAGCTGTTTAAAGTTAGAAGTAGAAAGAACGACGACAATTGGAAGATGACAATTACCATTATTCCAATGGAATGAGTAATTGGATTATCCAATTAGCAAGAAAAAAATGTTTAGTCTAAAGATTGTGTGATATAGAAACCGAGGATTGGGTAGTAGTAAAAATGAGACACAATCACTACCTTTGATTTCCTTTGAAGGCAAATTATTTTTGATGAAAACTGATGTTTTAAATTCTAATAATCGAAAATTTATATTAGTCAATTTTACCTATCAAAAAAATACACATTCAATATATCTGTAAAGTTAAAACATATAAATTGATAATTCTAATAATATGAGTACAATTATTTTAGCCATAGAATCTTCCTGTGATGATACCTCCGCTGCCATCATCAAAGACGGGGTAGTACTCAGTAATGTCACTGCCACTCAGCTGGTTCATGAAGAATATGGAGGAGTGGTTCCGGAGGTCGCATCGCGAGCACATCAGGTGAATATTGTACCCGTGGTCGATCAGGCTTTACGTAAAGCTAATGTTAGAAAAAAGGATTTGAGTGCGGTTGCTTTTACCAGAGGGCCAGGGTTGATCGGTTCGCTGATAGTAGGTGTTACCTTTGCTAAGACATTGGCCTTGAGCTTAGATATTCCGATTATAGAAGTCAATCATATGCAAGCCCATGTACTGGCGCATTTTGCGGAAGATCCAAAACCGGAGTTTCCGTTTCTGTGTTTGACGGTCTCGGGAGGACATACACAGATCGTCGTCGTCAAAGCACCCTTGGAGATGGAAGTCATCGGAACAACGATAGACGATGCTGCCGGAGAAGCTTTTGACAAAACAGGCAAGGTCATCGGTCTAAAATATCCAGCGGGTCCAATCATCGATAAGCTTGCGCAAAAAGGAACCCCCAGATTCACATTCGCAGAGCCGAATATCAAAGGGTTGGATTTTAGCTTCAGTGGTGTAAAAACCTCCATTCTCTATTTCCTGAAAAAGGAAATCAAAACCAATCCTGACTTTATAAAAGAAAACATGGAAGACATCTGCGCTTCTGTTCAAGATCGAATCGTCAGTATCTTGATGAACAAACTAAAAAAAGCAACAAAGCAAACAGGTATTTCTAACATTGCTATTGCAGGGGGCGTTTCCGCAAATTCTGGCTTGAGGAAAGAACTACAAAAGGTAGGAGAGGAGCGGGGTTGGAAGACCTACATTCCACACATTCAATATTGTACAGATAATGCGGGGATGATTGCCGTAACGGCGCATTTTAAATACTTAGCAGGAGACTTTGCTTCGCAGGAAGTGGCGCCGATGGCTCGGATGAAGATTTGAAAAGGTTATAAATAAGGTCGATGGGGTTATAAGGTGGATGGGGTGGATAGGGTTTCCTTCTTGCGTAATAAAGCATATTTTTTAAGCGATGTCTTTGTAAGATACCGTCAAATTTTTCACATACTAAGAAAACCCCATCCACCTCATCGACCCCATCACCCCATCCACCTTATAAAAAAAACTACGCTCGCTCTTCCCAGATCGCGCAAATATTCACAATCATTTCTACAGCTTTATTCATATCCTGAATGCTAACCCATTCATGTTTCGAGTGAATCGCCTGCTCGCCTGCAAAGATGTTCGGACAAGGTAGTCCCATGAAAGAAAGGCGTGAACCATCTGTTCCTCCACGTATGCTGTCTTTTTTTGGCGTGAGGCCGATGCGACGAATCGCTTCTTCTGCATTGGCAACAATCTCAGGGTGTTGATCCAGTACTTTTTTCATGTTTCGGTATTGCTCCTTAACGGTGAAGGTAGCCGTAGAACCAGGGTAATCTTTTAGTACTTCATTCATTAAGTTCTCAAGGAAAGCTTCATGCTCTGCTAATTTTTCATCCGTAAAATCACGAACGATAAACTTCAAAGTAGCACTTTCTAACAATCCACTTACAGACGTTGGATGAACAAAGCCTTGCTTCCCTTCTGTCGTCTCCGGAGAAAGTCTGTCCTTAGGTAATCGGGCGATGATGTCACCAGCTATTTTGATGGCGTTTTCCATTTTGTCTTTGGCATAGCCTGGATGGATTGGTACGCCTTTGATTTCCATAACTACTCCATCCGCAGAAAAAGTCTCGTCTTCCAGAGAACCTGGTTTTCCACCATCTAAGGTGTAACCAAAATCTGCGTTGAGTTTTTCCATGTCCAATTTATCAACACCTCTGCCGACCTCTTCGTCGGGTGTAAACAACAAACGGACTTTACCATGTTTGATTTCAGGATGGTTAATTAATTGGTAAGCCGCATCCATAATTTCAGCTACTCCTGATTTGTCATCCGAACCTAATAAGGTCAATCCGCTGGCAGTGATAATATCTTCGCCAATTTTTTCTTTCAAAAATGGATAGCGATTAGGGGAGACTATTTGGGTCGTGTCATCTGGTAAGACGATGTCAGAACCATCATAGTTTTTATGGACGATTGGTTTTACGTTTGTTCCGCTGGCATCAGGAGCAGTGTCCATGTGTGCGCAGAAGCAAAGGGTCGGAACCTCTTTATCGGTATTGGAAGGAATGGTTGCAAACACGTAAGCGTATTCATCCATGTGCGCATCTTCTACGCCCATGGCTTTAAGTTCTTCGACCAAAATTCTTCCGAGGTCTTTTTGTTTTTCAGTAGAAGGGTGGGTATTGGAGTTGGGGTCAGACTGGGTATCTACCGTCACGTATTTGAGAAATCGTTCAGCGGCAGTGAAGTCAAATTTTGTCATAATAATTCCTAAAAGTTTAAATGGTTAAGCATAATCTTCTGTGGAAAGGAGCAAAGAAAGAATGTTGGATGATGGCTCATTTCGCAGATTGCCACAAAGGTAATTCTTTTGTGCGAAGCGAATTAATGTTCTTATTCAAGAATTCGTCATTATGCTTGAAGCAAAGCAGATGAAAGGAGAAGGGGGAATAGCCTCCGCAAAATAATATTGTATAGGTGGGCGAAAAAAAGTGCTCAAAAGAAATAATAACAGGTTTTTTTACTAAAACTAGAAATTAACTATTATAGAACCTATCTTGCGCCCGAATTAAAAATTAGCTACTTTTGCGGCTATAATTACAAAATAATTGAAAAATATGTCTGAGCAAAAAATGGATAAAGTAGATTTAAAAATCTTAAAAATACTTCAAGAGAATAGTAAAATTACTAACCTTGAGCTGTCTAAGAAAATTGGACTGTCTCCTGCTCCTACTTTGGAACGGGTGAAGAAGCTGGAAAACTCTGGTATCATCGAAAGTTATCATGCGGTAGTGAAGCCACAAGCGATTGGGCTTTCTGTCAAAACCTTTGTACTGGTATCATTAGCCTGGCAGAAGGAAAACGCTTTGAACAACTTCCTGGACAAGATCAAAGCGATTGACGAAATCACGGAGTGCTACATCATCACTGGTGAGGCGGATTTCTTAATCAAAGTGGTTTGTAAAGATTTACCATCTTACGAGCAGTTGTTATTCAAGACGCTTTCACAAATTGAAGAAATCGAAAGATTGAAAACGTTGATGACGCTTTCTACTGTGAAGGATGTTAGAATTTTACCTTTTGACTACGAGTCATAATCTTAAAGTCAAATAATAAAATCGTAGAAGCCGCTTTCCTTTGGGAAGGCGGCTTTTGTATTTTAGAAACGTAGCTTTGTGGAACTCAAACCGTTTTGTACCTGAGGGATGAAGGAGAAATAAATGTTCGATTTGAATTCGAAATATTTTAGCGGCCTGATTATTAAAAATGAAGGTATAGCGAGCTGTAAGGAACCCGCCCTTATTTTAATGCACAGTCATAAATTGTGATGACATAAACCTGGAAGAAGAAACATCCTGCTACTCAACAACACTATCTCCAAAATCCTGTTTACATAAGATCATAAGTAAATACATGAAAAACAAAAAACAAACCCTCCTCTGGAAAATTTCAAGCGACAAAACACCAGGCGATTCCTACGTCTTCGGCACCATGCACGTACGTGATAAAGATGCCTTTCAATATAGAGATCTGGTCTTCGAAAAAATAGACGCTTGCGATGCTTTTGCTACTGAATTTAATTTGGAGGAAATGGAACACAACGTTTCGGCTAATCTACTCGATCTTAAAGAAGGAGAAACCCTAGATATACTATTGTCAAAGAAACAATACGAAAAGGCGAACAAAGTTTTTCAGAAAGTAACAGGTATGGATCTAGAGCTTTTCAATAGCAGTCAGCCTATTTTAGTTGCTAATCTTATGGCGGGTAAAATGCTTTCCGAAGAAATGCCACATTCTCTTGATGAAACACTTTGGCAATATGCAAGGGAGCAAGAGAAACTAGTTTTGGGTGTGGAGACCTACTCAGAACAAATTTCTATTCTACTAAAAATACCATTGGATTATCAAGTCAAAAACCTAATGAGCATTGTCAAAAACCTCAGTGCCTATAAAAAGGGCATTAAGAAAATGACAAAGCTATACAAGAAGGCAGACATCCAGCAATTGTACAAATCCGTAAAAAAATCCTCCAAAGGAATGCGCAAATTATTATTGTACAATCGAAATGAAATCATGGCTGAGCGCATCGCAGAGATGGCTACTGAACAAAGCATTTGTGTGGCCATAGGTGCAGGACACTTGGGTGGTTCAAAAGGAGTCCTTCGCTTATTGAAAAAACGTGGGTTTATTGTTAGACCAGTACCAGGCCCTCAAACTGTGGCTGATGTTCCTGCTGAACTAGAGACGGAGTAACCACCAGTAAACTATAGCGAAACTGAAACTATGCAGACCAAACATTTTTTACAATTACTATTCTTCCTCCTTTTTGTTTTCAGTGATTTTCCGCTGTTTGCAAAAAATACAGGCGAGCGATCCCTTCCTTATCTGGAAGAAGAAAGTTACTCCATAAGTGGTTACGTCAAAGATGCGGCTACCGGTGAAATGTTGATACAAGCTACGGTTTATAACAAAGCAAATCCAGTAGCTGGCGTCACTACCAATAACTACGGATTCTATTCTCTTCGTTTGCCGAAAGGGGAGTACACCATCGTTTTTTCTTACATAGGATACATCACTCAGGAGTTGGAAGTAAACCTCATCGAAGACCAGCGACTAAATGTAGAAATGCAAGCTGGTGTTCAATTTCAGGAGGTAGTCGTAACGGCTACCGACGAAAACGAGCAAGTACAAAGTGCGGACATGGGACGTGTAGAGTTGTCTATGAGTCAGGTCGAAAAACTGCCAGCGCTGATGGGGGAAGTAGATATTTTAAAAACACTTCAACTGCTCCCAGGGGTGCTTTCGGCCTCCGAGGGCAATACCGGTTTTTATGTTCGAGGTGGAGGTCCTGACCAGAATCTGATCTTGCTGGATGAAGCATTGGTTTACAATACCGGGCACATGCTGGGTTTCTTTTCCGTCTTTAATTCCAGCGCGATTTCTAAAACGAAATTGATAAAAGGAAACATCCCAGCTCGTTACGGAGGTCGTCTTTCTTCAGTTGTTGACATTCAAATGAAGGAAGGTAATAACAAGACATTTGCGGGCGAAGCTTCTATTGGACTGATCTCTTCAAAGTTACTATTGGAAGGTCCGATTCAAAAAGACAAGAGTTCGTTTATCATTGCGGCGAGGCGTACTTATGGTTTTGACCTGGCTCAGCCTTTTCTGAGAGAAACTGCTTTTGAAGGAACTAATTATTATTTCTACGACATCAATGCTAAGGCGAATTATCGGTTTTCGGATAAAGACCAAATTTACTGGACGACTTACATCGGTCGGGATGTCCTGAAATTCAATGCGGTGGACAGAGGCTTTTCTTTTAATTTGCCTTACGGAAATTCGATGAGTACGCTGCGCTGGAATCATTTGTTCAACGACAAGTTATTTATGAATACGACTTTGATTGCTAATTTCTATGATTTTACTTTCGAAGGAGAACAAGCAGAGTTTGAGGTGGAGGCTTACTCAGGTGTGCGTGATTACAGCGCTAAAATTAGTTTCGATTATTTTCCAAAACAAGGACATGCCGTAAAGTTCGGAGGAGAATCCACCTGGCATCGGCTGACTCCGAATATCGTAAATGCAACCTCCGGTGATACTGAATTTGGCAACAGCTTACAACCTAAATATGGTTTGGAATCTGGTCTTTACATTGAAGATGAATGGACAATAAATAATGAGTGGACTGTCAACGGAGGCCTTCGAGCTTCTACCTTTACGCTCTTTGGTCCCTTCTCGGATCAGGCCACAGGTAAGGAGTATGACTACGGAGATCCAGTCGTTACCTATGGTGGTTTGGAGCCACGCCTTTCGGCGAAATACAGTTGGCAAAAGAACTCTTCTGTAAAAGCAGCTTGGGTATTGACTCGACAATATCTGCATTTGGTTAGTAACTCCTCGACGACCTTACCTACAGACGTTTGGGTGCCTTCATCTCCTTTGGTAAAACCACAACTGGGTTGGCAGGCAATGGCTGGCTGGTTTCATAATTTCTTGAATGGCCGTTATGAAATGTCTGTCGAAGTTTATTATAAAGACTTGAGAAATCAGATTGACTATGGAGAGAATGTAGTCCCTGATCCATCTGTGGAAGTAGAAAATGATTTTATTTTTGGAACAGGGCAATCTTATGGTGCAGAGTTTTTTATTAAAAAAAGCAAAGGTGCAGTAACGGGTTGGATTGGCTACACCTGGTCGAAAACGGAACGCTTCTTTGATGACATAAATGATGGAAAAGCTTATCCACAACGCTATGATCGAAGGCATGACTTATCCTTTGTAATGAGTTATGACATCAATCGAAAGTGGGACCTGGGTATGATCTTCGTCTACGGAACTGGCAACGCCTACACGCCCATCGAAAGCGTCTTTTTTATAGAACAAAATTTAAACATCCGCTACGGCTCCCGAAACTCTGCTCGAATCGATCCTTATCATCGGATGGATTTATCTGCAACATACACCCCCACAAAAAAGAAAAAGAAACGTTATGAAACGAATTGGGTATTCTCAGTTTATAATTTATACAACCGACAAAATCCAGCCTTTGTTTTTCCCGTTTTTAATACGAACTTCGAGACGGGGTCCTTTCAGGCAGAGGCGTATAAGATTAGTTTGTTTCCAGTTATTCCTTCGGTGAGTTGGAAAGTTAAATTTAAAGGAAAGTCATAACAATGAAATTACAAAATCTCTTCATTTTTCTAACAATACTTTTACTGGCCTCCTGCGAAGAGCGGTACCAACCCGATATTACGACGGAAGAACCACTACTGGTAGTAGAAGGACACATTGAGGTTTCCTCAGGAGTAGTGCCTTTACCACCCTATGTGATTCTGACCCGAACCATTCCATTTTTTGCAGAGATCACTGTAGAACAAATTGAGGAGTTGTTTGTACATGATGCGTTTGTTCAGGTATCTGATGGTGCACAAACCATTACACTGGAAGAAGTTTGCTGGGATGAATTACCAGAGGAGTTTAAAGATATTGTCATAGAAACGGTTCCTGATTTGAATGGCCAGCAGATCAATTATTGTATCTATACTGACCTAAGCTTTTCCTTTTTTGGAGAGGAAGGAAAGACCTATGACCTTTTAGTGGAGACGGATAAAGAAATTGCGACATCAACTACGACCATTCCTAAGTTAGTGCCGTTGGACTCTGTTTATTTCAAACCAGCGCCTGGAGGTTACGGAGACTCATTGTTAGAATTACAAGTGGGTTTTACGGATCCTGTTTTAGTAGATAATTTTTATCGGTATTTCACTAGTACGAATCAGTCTGCCTTCTATCCAGGATTTAACTCGGTCTTCAATGACCTGTTGTATGCTGGACTTACAGTTGATTTTCCTTTAGCGAAAGGAGAACCTCCGTTTCGATCAGCAGAAGATGTTAGTATTTTTGGACTTTTTAGACCTGGGGACGAGGTCGTTCTTCGCTGGTTATGTATAGACCAAGCGCATTATAAGTTTTGGGATACGCTTGAATTTAACAGAGTCAATCAGGGGCCATTCGGTTCTTACACTCAGGTCAAATCAAACATTGAAGGAGCCATTGGTATCTGGGGAGGGTATAGTAGTGCTTATTATCAGCTTTTGGCGGAGTGATTTTTTGTTATTAAGTAGATGGAGTAGATAGGGTACTTTGCACTTTGATATCGGAAATTAAAAAATCTACTGTTTGCTTATCTGACTATCCTAAGTGACGAAGTGTTTTAATTCAATTTAATTAAATACGCATTTCCGTGATTGCCTGGAATCAGTGTCTCTGTCTCTCCGATGGAGGCGATGTCTTTTTTGAGTTGTTTCAATTTACCGCCCCAGGTGTGGCTGTCGTAAATCCAGATCTTATCAATCCCTTTTGCTTTCCATTGTTTCGCCAGCTCGGGTAGCTTGTCTGACCAATGGCCGTATTGAATAGAAGATGATGGAATCTCGATACGGTCATCATATAACTGCGTATAAAAACGGTAGGTAGGTTTCGCGATATGAATGACGTAGAGTGGGAGTGTGTTCTCTGGATGTTCGCTCATCTTTTTTAGAATAGACCTGGAAGTAGCGATTTCATATTCTTCGAAAAAATAGGGAACTCCAGTCTTTACACTCAATGAATAATAAGCCAAAAACAACATGATGGGTAATATCAGATATTTAATTCTGCTTTTTAATCCAACAGCTTTTATATAAATAAACTCCGCTCCAAATCCAATCAATAAAAAGAAAATCGGCATCATAAACAAGCTCACCCTCGGCATCAATACATACTGTCCCATCATAGACGCGATGAAGCAAAATGCAATTGGACCTACCAATAGAATTCCTTTTCCAATATCCCTTCTGAACAACCGCCAGATGCCAAGTAGGATACAAATCTCTGCCCAGGCCCTCACTCTGGAGAGTTCTCCGACCAGGCTACTCAGGTAGCTATTCCAGACGGAGAAGCATTGGTTTATATTGGCTTGAGAGATTGGAAATTTGAGGTAGTAATGTTTGTGGAAATCCTGAAGGTATTTGCTATCTAGACTGGTTTTTAAATTAATGAAAAACAAAAGCGCGAAACTCCCCAACCACAATACAGAAGTCAGAGAGAGACCAGCAAAGGCTTTTTTTCGCGCAGGTAAGTCATCCGCTTTAATTAAGTTTTCATAAAGTAAATAACAACCTATCGCCGCCAACGTGAAAACCAAAGGCATCGAAAACCATATTCCTAGAGCTCCTACTAGTCCTAATATTCCATATTGCCAATACTCTTTGATTTTGAAATGCCATGTCGAAAAGATGAACAGCAGTATAAAGAAAACATCTCCAGCATACTGCTTGTTTTCCGTTTGGTAACGCATCATATAGATGGAAAAACCAAAGAGCGCAATAGCATACAGCATCCCAATGTCTGTAAAGAATTTCCTTCCCAGTCGGTAAAAAAAGTATAGCGCTCCAAAGCCTAATAGTAAAGAAAACAAACGCAGCGCATATTCATTCACTCCCAGAATACCGACAAATGCTTTCACAACAACCAAATACATCGGTGGAGCAAACTGCTCGTAATCCAGCGCACCAAACAATTCGCCATAAGGCTTCTCTACCACATTCCTACTCAGATTGGCTTCATCCAAAAACAGGGTTCTATTTTGAAAATAAACCAGAACCCTCAGCAATGCTGAAAGCAATA
>JBGCDT010000068.1:0-10540 GCA_045105695.1 Saprospiraceae bacterium
GACAACTTAGTTTGATTGATCGCCAAGTTCTGATAACGTGCAGCCGTAGTTGAAACCGATTTAAAATCAGACAACCAAGTGGAGCAACACAGCTCTCTACCACAGCTCCCCAATCCACCAATCCTAGCCGACTCCTGACGCGCACCAATCTGTCGCATTTCAATTTTCACTCTAAACTCTTTCGCAAAAGTTCTGATCAATTCCCTGAAGTCCACTCGCCCATCAGCCGTATAATAGAAGGTCGCCTTTCGTTTGTCCCCCTGAAATTCTACATCTCCGATCTTCATATCCAGTTTCAAGTTTCTGGCTATGACTCGGGCTTTCACCATCGTAGACTTTTCTAAGGCTCGAACTTCAGCTAGTTTGTCCAAGTCGCGTTCGTTAGCAATCCGGATGACTTTATGTTCTACGTTTTTAGCGTTGACTTTTTTCTTCTTCATCTGCAGACGAACAAGTTCGCCAGACAAAGTGATCTTTCCGACGTCGTATCCATTTCCAGATTCTACCACAACCATGTCGCCAGTGATCGCGTGCGTATGCATTGGGTTGATAAAAAATGCTTTTCGGGAACCTTGTTTGAAACTTACTTCAATGAGGTTAAAATTATCTACATCCCGTATTCCACGTATCGTAATCCAGTCGTAAGTATTTCTTCTATTGCAACCGCCGGAGGAACAGCCACCGTTGCTTTTGCAACCGCCTGGTTTTCCGTCTTTAGTTGTCGTTGTAGCACAATTTGCGCAAGCCATAATTTATATATTTGTGAAAACAGAGTAGCGAGTATTATCTCAAGCCGCTGCTGCTTTTCGTTTTATAATGGTGTGAATTTTTATGGAAGCATTCAAGAATTGAATCTTTGGATTTGCATTCCTTTCTATATGATAATACAAGTCGTCCATCAGCGCACTGATTTCCATGACCTGCTCGATGTTAATTACTTTCGTTAAATTCTTTGCCGTTGTAAGCTCTTTGTTACGTAGGCGAACTGGGATGTCTGGCGAAATGGCCAGTTGTAAAAACTCCCGCAAAAAGTGCAGCGCGTATTGTATAAACTGCTTCTGATTTTCTCTCCCCGTTTTTGAAAAAGCGTCTACCCACTTCACTAGTTCTACGCCATTGCCTCGGTAGCATTTCCTAAACCAATCCAAAAACAGCATCGCCTGATCGTTTTCCACTTGTTGAAACAACTTCATGGCTTCGTTCAAATTACCATTTGCTAAGTGCGCAATTGACGCCAAGCGGTCTTCATCAGCACTTGGATATTTCTGACGTAAGACTATTGTTAGTTCTTCATCACTCAGTCTATTGATTTTCAATAATTGACAACGCGACAGAATGGTTTGCAGGATGCGCTCCTGCGTTTCCGCCACCAAAATGAAAAGCGTATTCTCAGGCGGCTCTTCGATCAGTTTAAGCAATCTATTGCCCTCTTTCCCTAAGTACTCCGGCAGCCAGATGATCATAATTTTATGCTTCGCTTCAAAAGTTTTCAAGCTCAGCTTTTTCATGATATTGTTGCACTCTTCTACGTTGATGTTCCCTTGTTTGTTTTCCGCTCCGATGATTTGCAACCATTGATTGACATCCATATAGACATTATCCTGAAGTGCTTTTCGCCACTCTTCGAGGTAGTGATTACTATTCAACTTAGCACCTACAAAAGGAAAAGAGAAATGAATATCGGGATGTACAAATTTGGAAGCCTTGACACAGGCGGAGCAGCTACCGCAGAAATCAGTTGCTGTTTTATTTTCACACAACACATATTGTGCGAAAGCAATGGCAAGCGCTAGTTTACCACAGCCCTCTGGGCCCAGAAAAATCTGAGCATGCGGGATGCGAGCGTCTTGAGCCATCTGGCACAATTGCGCTTTGAGCTTTGTATGTCCGGTTATTTGGTCGAACTCCATTGGTTATATTATTCGACCAGTTTAAGGAAATAGGATGATTAACTCATCACCCAGTTGAGGACCGATTCATCTATTGGAGAAACGGTAGAAGGAAGATCTTTTACGAGTGATCCATCTTCGTCAAGGAGATATTTATGAAAGTTCCATTTCACTTCGCTATCTGCTACGCCATTCTTGTCCTTTTGAGTAAGCCACTGATATACAGGGTGCGGCTCGTCTCCGAGTATAGCTACTTTAGCAGTCAGGGGAAACGTGACCCCGTAATTCTTAGAACAAAATGTCTGGATTTCTTCAGCGCTTCCAGGTTCCTGGCCGCCGAAATCATTACAGGGTACGCCTACGATGGCTATCTTATCTCCGCTTTGTTCATGCAACTCCTGCAACTGTTGGTACTGAGATGTAAATCCGCATTCAGATGCTAGGTTTACGACCATGATCTTTTTCCCTTTGAAATCCGAAAAGTCAATCTCTCCGTCTGTCAATCCTTTTATCTTAAACTGGTATATATTTGACATTGTTTATTTTTGAAACGGTGTAAAGGTACATAAAGTTTTTAATGAAAATTAAAATGGAAATTAAAATTAAAATTGCCTTCAATCGCGTCTCCTAGGGAAAAGCTCATCTTCCAATTTCCAAATTACCTAACGAGTTCTTTTCCGCTGACTCAACGCTCAAGTAGACACCTCCAAAATTCGAGAAAGAACCCGGTAGATCATCATTTAATGAAAATTAAACCGAGAAGGGCCTTCTAAAATCCCACGTGAAAAAGAAATCGACAGATTAATCTAAAGTGATCAGACGAGCTTTTTTGCTAAAGTTCCAAAACCCTTTGACCCAAAATATAGTTTACCTACATTAGACCACTAAAACGAATACCTCATGAGAATTGCCGTCTTCCGAAAAGCCCACTTCAATGCTGCCCACCGTCTCTATCGCCCGGACTGGTCTAATGAGAAAAACCAGGAGGTATTCGGTCTTTGCAACAACCCGAACTTTCATGGACATAACTATGAAATGGAGGTCAAGGTCGTAGGGGAGGTAAATCCTGAAACGGGCTACTTAATTGATCTCAAGCTGCTGAAAGAGATCATCAAAACAGAGGTGGAAGACCGTTTTGATCATAAGAATCTGAATTTGGATGTTCCTGAGTTTAAGAATTTGAATCCTACGGCGGAGCATATTTGTTATGTCATCTGGCAGTTGTTGGATGCGGCGTTGGAGGATCGGTATGAGGTTACGGTTCGGTTGTATGAGACACCGCGGAATTTTGTGGAGTATCCCGCTTAGGGCAAGTAAAAAAATGCCTAATAAAAAATACATCATATTACTTACGGTTCCATTGATTCTAGCGGGTGGTCTACTCGTAGACTATTTACACAGTAGAGACGTACACATTCCTTTTACTTATTTTATTGGTGCGTTTTCCATAATTCAGATAATTACTGGATTACTCTATCTTTTCCTTTGGGAAGTCGCTGAAGGAAAGAAACAAGTAATTACCTACGTAGGTATAGCGACTGTTTATACTGCCTTATTTCCACTAGCAGTTGTTACATTTGCAATCCTTAATCTTGACGGTAGATTTATGAGAAATTTTTTACAGCTTGGTTTATATGCCTATGGTTTTATTCAATCCTTGGCATTAATTTTATTGATTTGGTTACTTATGAAAAAAGAATGATTTTGTAAGTCTGTACGCTTTTCATACTAATTTGCTTAAAACTATAAGCCCCCAAAAGAAACACATCTAATCTGAAGTAAGTCCATTACCCTGTCTCCAATAAGACAAGCTAGTCAAATCAACCTGGCCCTCCATCCCACCGCCCTTCCAATTTTCAAACATTTTCTTACCTTAACCACCCAAAGAAAGTTTTTACACGAAACTTTCCCCTCAATAACGTCAAAACCAAACGCACGCTATGCATATTGCCATCATAGGAAATGGAGTCAGTGGGATTACTGCCGCCCGTTTCATCCGTAAGTTAAGCGACCATCGCATTACGGTCATCTCTGCTGAATCTGATCATTTTTTCTCCCGCACCGCTCTGATGTACATTTACATGGGACACATGCGCTATGAAGATACCAAACCCTACGAAGATTGGTTTTGGGAGAAAAATAGAATTGATCTGAAAAATGCTTACGTCGAAAAAGT
The DNA here is from genome assembly GCA_045105695.1 of Saprospiraceae bacterium. Taxonomy (GTDB): domain Bacteria; phylum Bacteroidota; class Bacteroidia; order Chitinophagales; family Saprospiraceae; genus CALGLS01. The sequence continues at coordinate 4,066 of JBGCDT010000068.1, forward strand.
AAACCCTCAAAATAAAACAATACACTTACGTGGAGGAGAAGAGATGGCTTTCGATAAACTCATCATTGCTGCTGGTTCAGAATCCAATAAGTTTGGTTGGCCAGGACAAGATCTCGACGGCGTTCATGGGATGTATACACTACAAGATCTCGAAGCGATGGAACGACATAGTGATGGGTTGAAAAACGCAGTCATTGTTGGAGGTGGTTTGATTGGAATCGAAATGGCCGAGATGTTTCACTCGAGGCATATACCAGTTACTTTTCTAGTAAGAGAATCTGCTTACTGGAATAATGTTCTTCCTAAAGAAGAGTCCGACATGGTCAGTCGACACATTCTGGAAAATAACATTGATCTACAGCTTAGTACAGAACTTAAAGAAATCGTAGATGATGGTAATGGTAAAGCCTGCGCTGTGATTACGAATAAAGGGGACCGTATTGACTGCGGCTTCGTTGGGCTGACCGCTGGAGTGCATCCAAATATTAGTTTCCTAAAAGACTCTGGCATCGAAACACAAAGAGGGATTCTCGTCAACGAACACCTGGAAACTAACATTCCTGATATCTACGCCATTGGTGATTGCGCCCAGCTCAGAGAACCACGCGAGGGCAGAAGAAATATTGAAGCCATTTGGTACACTGGAAAAATGATGGGCGAAACGGTTGCTTATAATATTTGTACTAAGCCTGTTTCTTACAACCCTGGTATCTGGTTTAACTCTGCAAAGTTTTTTGAAATTGAATATCAAATCTATGGAACTGTACTAGCAAACGCACCTGACAATCACAAGTCATTATACTGGGAACATAGCGATGGTAGAAAAGCCATTCGAATTGTTTACGACACTGCTGACAAAGATACCATTCTTGGTTTTCACCTTATGGGAATTCGCTATAGACATGAAGTTTGTGAAAAATGGATTTTTGAAAAAGCAAATGTAAGCACTGTGTTAGAAAATTTGGAGTTGGCTAATTTTGATCCTGAGTTTTATAAAACCTACGAGCAGGAGTTGGTCAAATTGTACAACCAGCAAAGTGGCAAACAACTTTCTTTGAAAAAGAAAAATAGTTGGAACGCCGTTTTTGATTTTTTAAAATCCTGATAGACTTCTCCTAGTTTTCACCATACTATCGACTTAGAATAAAAACACTGAGTCAAATTCCCTTCATTTAAAAAAATAGCTTAATTCCAACATAATGAATTCAATACAAAAAATCGGAATAGGTCTTCTCATGTTCGCCATCAGTGTATTTATCCTATCGCTGGGCTTCAGTAATTATACGTTGACTGCGGATACACTAAATGTGAAATCCGAATACCACAAAACTGAAATTTTAGCAGAAGCTGAAAAAGCAGGAATACTTGGTAAGACTTTCAATTCTAATGTCTCCTTTATTTCAGCCTTCAAGGATGTTCTGACTAAAAGTCAAAACTCATTAGTAGAAAAAGCAAGTGCAGGGCTTCCTGAAGGTGTGGGTGAGTGGGACTTCAAAATTGGAGATTGGGAAATCAAAAATTATATTTTCAATAATGTAAAATCTGCTGCGGGAGGATTATTACCGGATAACATTGGACTCTTTTTCTTTTTGACTTTTGGACTTGGAATCATAGGGGGACTGCTTTTTATCCTTCCTATGTTCAATTTATTACCTGGTATTAAAAACAACGGAATCTATCACGATTCGCTCACAAGAGGATTGAAACTAAATGTCCGAACCTTCTTCTTGTTGTCTACCATAGCTTGCATGATCTTGTATGGAATTGTGTATATGGGTTATAATGTTTTCTTTCCGATACTGTCTATAGTAGCTATGGGTATTACTTATTACTTGGTGAATAAAGGAGGAAGTTCAGAGACAAAAGCGTCGCCGCGTTCTGCTTCTCCAGATGTTACTGGTTGGTTCGGTGTCATAGCTGGAATCTTTTTAATTCTTTTTTACATTCTACTTTATTGGGCTCCGCAATACATTACAAACTGGATTGCCCTCGTAGATCCTATAAGCCAATTCCTAAGTGGCAACCCTGCCAGTCAATGGTTTTTGTATGGTTTCTTATACACCATTATTGTTCTTGTCATGGGTATTCGAATGATAGCTAAGTATCGTCACAACCGATACCAAATGATTCGAACCTTCTCCGTTATGTTTTTCCAGACGGGCTTTGCTTTTTTAATTCCAGAGATAATGGTTCGCATGAATCAACCTTGGTACGACTTCAAAAATATATGGCCATTGAATTACACTTTCTTTTTTGATTGGAATATTAATCAATTAATCAGTAGTGGTAACTTGGGGATTTTCATGTTGGTTTGGGGGATTGTATTGGCTCTAATTGGAGTACCTTTATTTACTTACTTTTTTGGAAAGCGATGGTACTGTAGCTGGGTTTGCGGTTGTGGTGGTCTAGCAGAAACAATGGGTGATCCTTACCGACAGCTTTCGGACAAAAGTCTCAAGGCCTGGAAGTACGAAAGATATATTATTCATGGCGTTTTGGTCTTTGCCGTTTTGATGACCCTTGGTGTCTTGTATAGTTACTTTACAGGAAGCACTCAGTTGTTGTTTTTCAATACAGAATCAGTACGTCAGTGGTATGGATTTCTAATTGGGTCTGCCTTTGCCGGAGTCGTGGGAACTGGTTTTTATCCTCTGATGGGGAATAGAACCTGGTGCAGGTTTGGTTGTCCTCTGGCTGCGTATCTCGGTCTAGTGCAGCGGTTTAAATCACGATTTAGAATAACTACGAACGGAGGCCAATGTATCTCTTGTGGAAATTGTTCTACCTACTGTGAGATGGGAATTGATGTACGATCGTATGCGCAGAAAGGACAGAACATTGTCCGAGCCTCTTGTGTAGGTTGTGGAATCTGTGCGGCGGTTTGCCCTAGAGGTGTTTTAAAACTAGAAAATGGATCGGCAGATATTAGTGAGCGTACGACAGAGTTGAAAGGCTTGCATATTCAGGATGGAAAAGTGCGGTTGGTTGGATAATTGAATTATAGTAAAATGATTACTTTTGAATTTTCAAATAACTTCATTTTCTAAAACTAAATTCAGAAAATTATGAATAACAAATTTTTAGCTTTATTAATTCTTGGCCTTTTCGCTTTTACGACCAGTTGTGAAAGTGATGAAGATACAGATCTTGCGGAAGAGATTGTTGGTACTTATTTCATGACAAGCTATGAAACTCAGCTTGGTGCTTCTACCCCTAATTCAGAAGACAAAGTAACTATCACTCAAACTAGTGATAATATAATTCAGGCTGAAGTAGATTACGCACAAACCGGAGCTGGTACGGATATCAACTTAAACAATATGGATGTCTCAGAGGTCGGTAGTACCACTTCAATTCAAGGCGAGTATGACAATGCTGATGCAAACGGAACAGTTAATGGCGATGACTTACAACTTACCATTAATTATGACGATGGAAATTTCGCCATCATAAATGCAACAAAATAAAAATCTGCAAAGTTGTAATAGTATTGTTATAAAAAACCGGACATCGTTTAATTTACGATGTCCGGTTTCTTTAATTAGATGTGTTTCTTAGCGTAAACCTTACTAACTAAAATCAATCTCTGTATTATCTCCAATATTCAAACTCTGACTTCTACCCTTAATGGCCGCATCAGATCCTACTAAAGATTTTTGCAAAACGATATCTTCTATGGTTGCATAGTTGCCAATAATTGACTCTTTTACGATGGAATAGTTAATCGTCACATTATGTCCAATGGTCACATGCGGTCCAATAATAGAATTAGAAATCGTACAGCCTTTTCCGATGCTCACTGGATGAATAATGATCGAGCTTTCATAATTCGGAAGTTGTGAAGAAGCGAATCCTTCTTTATCCAACAACATGGCGTTTGTTTCCAACAGCACTTCTTTCTTAGCGCAGTCGAACCACTTGTTTACACTAATGGTAGAGAACTTCACTCCTTTTGTTACCATCCGCATGAAGGCGTCCGTCAGTTGATATTCGCCGTGCGAAGTGATTTCATTTTCGACATTATATTGAACAGCTTCTAACAACGCTGGTACTTCTTTAATTTTATATAAACCAACCATTGCCAAATCCGACTTAGGAATACTTGGTTTTTCTATCATACGTTTAACTAGTCCGTCCGTTGATAGCTCTACAACCCCGAAAGACCAGGGCTCTGTTACTTTTTTAACACCAATAGAAGAGAGCGGCTCATCAATGAATTGTTGCAAATCCACATCGAGTATCGCATCTCCAAAAACAATAAAAGCTTCTTCTACTCCCTGCAAAGAATCCTTGGCGGTAAAGATCGCATGAGCAGATCCTTGGCGAGTATTCTGCTTGACAAATTCTTTTTTCAGAGTTGGGTACTTCTTTTCTACATACAATTGAATCTTCTCCCCTAAGTAACCAATAATAAATACGAAGTCCTCTACTCCAACGGCTATCAATTGATCTATAATGAAAGAAATGATAGGCTTACCTGCAACCGGTATCAGGGGTTTTGGCTGTGTATAAGTATGTGGCCGGAGTCGGACTCCTGCACCTGCAACGGGTATGATGGCTTTTATGGACATGGCTTGAATTTGACTGGGTAAGGTACGGAATATTGAGGAGAAGTTGGGAATGGTAAACACAAAAACGCCCCGTCCAAAAAATGAACGAGGCGTTTTAGTCTTATTTTCTTTTTCAGAGTTTTTACCCTTCCAATGCAGCTGCTCCACCAACTATCTCTGAAAGTTCTTTTGTAATTGCTTCCTGACGTGCTTTGTTGTAAGTGATCTTTAGATCTTTCAACATGTCCGCAGCATTCTCTGTCGCTTTGTCCATTGCAGTCATACGCGCACCGTGTTCAGAAGCATGTGTATCTAAGAGAAACTTCTGGAACGTTGTTTTTAAAATACTTGGTATCAACTGATCCAACAACGTCTTCTCATCTGGCTCAAAGATATAATCTGCACGAGGTCCATTCGACTTAGAAGAATCTCCCCCAGCATCTAAATGGTCTAAAGAAAGAACCGGTAAGAAACGTTCTGTTTCTGCAAACTGCATCGCTGCATTTTTGAAACGACCATAGGACACATGCACCGAGTCATAGTTACCTTCGACGAATTCGTCCATGATCATTTGAGAAACAGTAGATACATTTTCAAAGCTTAAATCAGAAAACAGTTCTGTATGTTCTGTGATCTTATGTGCTCCCATGTAACGCTTCTTAAAATAGTCGTTCCCTTTTTTCCCAATTGTCAGAATAGTCAAATCTTCACTGTCCTTCAAATGTTCATAACGACCTTCGATAGTCGCAACTGCTGATTTGATGATATTGGTATTGAAAGCACCAGCCAAACCTCTGTTAGAAGTTACCACTACGATCATTGCTTTTTTCACGATACGTTCCGTTCCAAAAACATTACTTCCACCACCTTCCATATTTGAAAGAATGTTGACGAGCATGCTATTCAGACGATTCGCATAAGGTCTCAGATCAGTGATGGCATTTTGTGCTCTACGCAGTTTTGCTGCCGAAACCATCTTCATGGCCTTGGTAATCTGCTGCGTCGATTTTACCGACTTAATCCGTTCTCTTACTTCTTTTAAATTTGCACCCATGTTAGACTTTTAACTTTTGATTGTTAACTTTTAACTGCGCTCAATTCTTTGTCTCTTTAGTATTGTACTCAAATTCAATATCAACTCTTCTCTCTCAACTTGCTTCGAAACCCATTCAGTTGTTTTTGAATATTTTCTAATTCCTTAATCAAATACTCAAATGTTTCTTTTTTGAGAAAACCAAGACGACTGGAAAGGGTCAATTGTGTTTCGATTTCGAAAGTAGACCCAATAGCTATTTCTAAAAATCTACTGAAATCTTTTTCTGTTCCTCGGCCAGCACCTTCTGCAATGTTTGACGGTATACTGACTGCCGCTCTTCGTGTCTGACTTATCAATCCGTATTTTTCGTCTTTTGGAAACTCCTTAGTTATCTCGTATATCTTAACCACATAATCCATGGCGTCTTGATAGACCTTGTACTTTCGGAAGTCTCTCATTTTTTAGACTTTTAACTATTGACTGTTAACCTTTAACTGCGCTCAATTCTGTGAAACTATTGACTATTTACTTTTAGCCTTTAACACTCGCTCAGTTCTGTGTCTTTAATATTACGTGCATCGCGATCGAAGGAAGTTAACAGTTAACCGTCAATAGTTAACAGTTTAACTAAACTGTGGAGCCAACTCCGCTGCCAATTTCGCAACAGTAGAAGTCGCTTCATCCGTCAATTTACCTGCACGGAATGTATCTAGTACTTCTGGGAAACGACTCTCCAAAGTTGTTAGGAATGTTTCTTCAAAGTCTTTTACTTTATTTAAAGCCACTTTACTCAATAGTCCTTTTGAACCGAGGTAGATAATTGCAACTTGCTTTTCTACAGACATCGGAGAGTACTGAGGCTGCTTCAAGATTTCCACATTACGCTTTC
>JBGCDT010000069.1:0-9895 GCA_045105695.1 Saprospiraceae bacterium
AGTCAGTATCAAAAACGAAGCGAACCAAATTCGAGTAACCATTCAAGACAATGGAAAAGTTGGAAGAAATTATTGAATACATAGGAGAGGACAACAAAAAAGACATAAAAAATGCAATAACTGAGATAGAAGTAAAATACAAAACAGCAGAAAAAGAAAAACAAATACTCCAACAAAAAAACGACATCTTAGAACTGGAATCAACCAACGCAAAAATTCAAAAACAAAAAAATTACATCATGGCAGGAGGATTATTATTTAGTCTGTTAGGCTTCTTTGGCTACCGATTTAACAAGGTTCGTAAAGATCGAAATGATAAAAAAGAATTTGCAGAAGCGCTGATCTTTGCCCAAGAAGAAGAACGAAAAAGAATTGCCAGAGATCTACATGATGGCGTCGGGCAGTCTTTGTTATTAATCAAAAATCAATTGAGGACTACTGCCGAGGTTACTTTAGAAAACCAGCAAATGATCTCCGACACACTGGAAGAGGTTCGTTCTATATCCAGAGATTTACATCCCTTTCAATTGGACAAGTTCGGACTTACCGCAACCATTAATGATACTCTCCTGAAGATTGAAAAATCCACAGAGCTTTTCATTACTAAAGAAATCGAAGATATAGATAAGGTACTAAATCCAAAATCTGAAATTCACCTTTATCGAACCATTCAGGAGGCACTGAGTAACATTGTAAAACACGCACAGGCCACTGCTGCAAAAGTCAGTATCAAAAACGAAGCGAACCAAATTCGAGTAACCATTCAAGACAATGGAAAAGGTTTTGATCTGGAACTAGCTGTTGTGACTTCCAAGAGCCTGGGGATAAGAACCATGCACGAACGGATTTCTGCTATAGGCGGAACATTGAAAATTGAGGCAGGAGCATCTGGAGGTACGGTTTTGAAAATTGTGATTCAGAAATGATGAATTCCGACTATGCCTTGAAAACAACAAACACAGCCTATCAACTAAATAACAAAATCATGTTTCAAAAAATCAAACTAATTACAACGTTATTCGCATTAGCCATATTAACGGCCTGCAACAATAATGAATCAACCACTACAGAGACAGCCGCCGTTCCCACAGAAATAACCATAACCGCCAAAGTAGAAGAAATAACATTTGGTAAAGATGGATATACCGCCACCCTTCTTACGGAAAATGGAAAAGCTTATGATGCAATCCTGAGCATCGTCAACCTCGGTGGACCCGATAATTATCAAAAAATGAATGTCGGAGATCTCGCGACTATTCAAGGAATCAATGATATTCGAGAAGGAAAAAATTACCTCAAAGTCACAAAGATTATGAATGTCAAAAGCCAGCCTTCTGGACTGACTATAAAAAACAATTCTTTCAGTGGTATCTCACCTGGTGATCCCATAGCCAATTATCCAGAGGTACTAAAAAAAGACAAATTAAAAAACGGAGAAGGAGGTTTTGAAATTTTCAGAATCATAAATGAAGGTTCTAACATCACTGCGTATACTATTCCTGATACTAAAAATAAAATACTGGTTGGAGACATCTATATCGTTTCTGCTGGAGCAAAGACAGAAGACGGAATCGAGGTTGGGAATACGTATAGTGATTTATTAGCCAAGTATCCAAGTCTTGAAGTACACGGTTCCGAAATAGAAGGACGTACTTATGCCAAACACGATGGTTTGTCTTACCGATTGGATACGCCGAACTTTTCTTATGATGTAGATAAAAGCAAGATAGCAGGATCGACCAAGATCACAGAAATTATAATAAATAAGTAATAGGGTTACAGATTGCTTCAGCTAATGAAAATTGGCTGGAGCTTTCTCTTTGAATTTATAACTGCTCAGCCAAAACAAAACTCAGTCGATATTGCTTCACCTCTCCATCGGGATGCAATAATTTTGCTTCTAAAATATGGACGCCTACTCTTGCTCGGTTGCCATCATCATTGATGCCATCCCACTTGATATTTCCTTCGGCTAGCAGCAGCTCATTCTGAGTAAGTACTTTTATCAGTCTTCCCTTAGCATCATAAATGTTGATATTAGCCGTAAACCCAGGGCGATCCAAATCGTATTGAATCTGTAGGAAATCCTCAAACCCATCATTGTCAGGAGAGAGGCGGTCGGTCTCTAGCCAGAGGTTGTCGTCTGATTCAGTGGAAGCGTTACCGATGAATTGGGAGTTTTGATAAGTAGGTGTAGCAAAGCCAACGGCCTCAGCCGCAGAGTGCCAATTGTTGTTGGATTGCGTAGGTTCCTCTGGGTTTATTCTTTCGAGCGAAACGCCATTTTTATTACTAAGCAAAGGATAGTGTAAGGATTCGTTATAAGCAAATTCATCGATGACGAAAGCAGTCGTAAATACAGGGACATACAAAACTGCCGTTCCTTCTTTGTCCTCAAAAGTAGGTAGGCTCATTTCTATGAAATTGTAAAACGAAGTATTATTGTACTTGCTTTGGATATCCAGCGGATCATCTGTCAGTACGATATAATCGTCTGGGAAAAGCAGACAAGTAGCAGGAATCCCTTCTGGTGAATCAATGCTGTCTCTGTCGTCTCGATTAGCTATGAAGTAATTAGAAATATCCAGAACTTTATTGGAGCGGTTGTATAATTCTATAAAGTCGCTACCACCCGTTTCTGGGTTGAAAAGAATTTCATTAATAACAATATCATTGGTATCTATACCTTGTGGTAAAGCCACTCTGGTTTCATTGAACATCCCAACGCTATTTCCTCGGCAATCTTCTAACAATATGTTTACGGAAAGGGTGTAAATTTCATCTGCTTGCATCGCAGGGCTGATTTCTATGGTGGCAGTATTGAATAGGGGAGGAGCGATTTCTAAATTCTCAATAGTAAAACCTTCCATGTTGAAAGCATCTAACAATACATTTACATCAACTGATTTGTTGAAAAATAATTCTATCCGAGAAGGCGTTTGTGGATAAGCACAGATCAGATCCAGAGGGGTGTCATCCGGCTCTTGTTCCAAAACAGAGTTTGTTGCTCCAGGGGTTCCACCCACTGGATTTACAGAAGCCCGCCAGTTGTTTTCGATCTGACAATAGTTGCCAGGGTTTATCATTTCCAAAGACCAACCACCATCGGATTTGCCGCTGTCCTGATACCAACTGCTGCTGTAATTTACGGCATGTATAATGTCGCCATTTGGATTGCTGAGTAGTAGATCGTCCTCTGTATTCCCTAATCCTACAAAGTCATCCAAGGGAAGCTCATTGCCAAAAGGGACAAAGTTTCCTTCCCCAATTTCGTAAAGGATGACATAGCTTCCCGCTTGTAGTAGATAGTTTGGCAATAGAATTTCATCGGAGCGATCTGCCAAGATGAAGTCTTCCAGGTTTATGTTCTTATCACTTCTGTTAAATAATTCGATGTACTCCGCTTCTGGCAATCCAATAGCTGGCGTTGGGTCTGCAAATATTTCATTGATCAAAATGTCATAAGGTTCCGCAGCTTCTGCAACGAAGTACGTAAAAGAAGCGGTGTTGAAATCTGCATCAATAGCATTACCACTACAGTCTGTGAATTCAGGCTGTAGCGAAATAGAATAAGTCGTCTGATCCTGAAAAAGAGGAGCGCTGAATTCTAGGAGAATACTGTTTTTGTTCGGCTCTTCTAACAATACATTTACAACTGCTCCTAAGTCCCCTGGAGTTTGAAATAAATCTGAAGTCAAAGTCCCCGTAACAATTTCATCAAAAGTCAAACGAACCTGATTGTTGCCGATAGGTGTTGCGCCCAGGAGCTTTGGTCCTTGTGCGTCGGGGACATTGTTGAGTACTGAGTTTTCTGTCCCAGGTGTTCCGCCGATTGAGGCATTAGAGGCAATCCAATTGGAGGCCCCTTGGCAGTACAAAGAAGGATTAATTAATTCTAATGACCAACCGCCGTTGTCTTTCTCCGTGTCTTGATACCAAGCAGTGGTGTAAAATACCTCGTGAAGAATACTTCCTTGATTGTCTTTTAGCGTCAGATCATCTCCACTATTGTTTAAACTAGGGAAACCACTAACGCCTAAGACATCTCCGAAAGGTGTAAACAAATCTACATCAGAAGTACCGCAGAGAATCACGTACGCACCTGCTTCCAGTACAAAGTCGGAAAGCGTTTCCTCAGAGCTAGCATCACTAATTATAAATCCATTTAGGTTGACAGTAGCATTACTTCTGTTGTACAATTCAATGTATTCTGCCTCAGGCAAACTTCCAATGCCAGCATTCGGAGCTGCAAATATTTCATTGATCAAAATATCAAAAGGCTGAGCAGGTTCTAAAAGTTGAAATGTAAGACTATTGTTAGAACCAATACTGTTGCCAGCGCAATCCAATACATTGTCAACGACAACCGAGTAAGTTTCTCCACCATTTATCGAAAGATTACTAATATCCAAATGCACAAGCGCTGGATTCGTTCCATCAATTGTTGCACTGACCGGGTTGCCAATAGAAGTACCGCCCGAATTTTCAACAGTATAATTTCCAACAGTAGTTGCACTTGCCATATCTACCTCTTTAGAAAACAACAATTGCAAATCTGTAACAGCAACCGCCGATAAATTTTCTAACTCCATTGCAGGTTCTGGAACATCAATAAAGACATCGTCGAAAGAAAAGTTATCTGTATTGGAAGAAGTAAATTGACAAAAGAAACCAAAGTGCGAACCAGCTGTATACGTATTATCAGTAATAGTTCCTTCTGCTTCATAACAAGAGCTGCCACTGTAGTCTGCAAAGCAAGACCAAAGCCCGCTATCATCTCTGGTAATCTGAACGCGTGCAACATTATTAGAGGAAGCTCCCATTTGTCCTTCCGTAGAAAAGCGCAGTAGGAAAATCTCATCCATTCCATCTTGGCGATAAAGTTCAAAAGCATCGTTGGCGAGGCTTTCTCCAATGCGAAGAAAGTAGCCGTTCAGCGGAGCAGTCAAATCACCATTGTCTGCGCTGAGGTATATTTTTGGAAAGTTTCCAGAAGCAGAAGGATTGAAATCAAGCTGTAGCCAAAATGACCAAGTGGTGCTATTGGCGATGTTCACGGATGTGGATAAATAAGCCGTTCCAGCAGCGGGCGCATTCAAGTTCAAAACTTCAGTTATTACTTCAAAGGAAGTGTTGTCGCCTGACCACGTAGGATTATTATCGAAATCTCCGTCTTCAAAAGTATCTGTAAGCTGGGCTTGCAGCGAAAGGTTCGCAAACAACAACAGCAGTAAAAATAGTTTTTGTTTCATTTGTCAAAAATAGTGGTTCTGCGGGACTTTACAGACCAATATTTTTTAAAAGCTTATTACCGGACTGTTAATCCCTTCTGTCCACAATGTTCTTAAATTAGTTTCGATGAAATACCAAAGAAAACACATTAGCGATTATCTTTGTATGTGAAACAAAGTTGTAAGAATCTGCTCGTTTTTTTTAATGAAAATAGACAACGATCGGCAAGCAAATTGCGTAAGCAAAAGGAACTTTAAAGAATAAAAGATATCCAATTATGAAAGTAGCAGTAGTAGGTGTCACAGGTTTAGTAGGTACCGTAATGAGAAAAATTTTAGAAGAAAGAAATTTTCCAGTCACTGATTTTCTGCCGGTCGCCTCAGCGCGTTCCGTAGGGAAGGAATTGGAATTTGCTGGAAAGACATATACCGTAATATCTATGGAAGATGCAGTAGCTGCAAAACCAGATGTAGCCATTTTTTCCGCAGGCGGATCTGTGTCTAAAGAATGGGCGCCTCGTTTTGCGGAGGTTGGCACTACGGTCATAGATAATTCTTCTGCTTGGAGAATGGATCCGACCAAGAAGTTAGTGGTACCAGAAGTAAACGCTGATGTACTTACTGCCGAAGATAAAATCATTGCAAATCCAAACTGCTCAACCATACAGATGGTGGTGGCTTTAGCTCCCTTACAGGAGAAATACGGCATTCGCAGATTAGTGATTTCTACCTATCAGTCCATCACAGGAACAGGTAAGAAAGCGGTCGATCAATATGATGCAGAGAAGAAAGGAGAGAAAGCTGAGCAAATGGCTTATGATTACCCTATCTTTGACAACTGTATTCCGCATTGTGATATCTTTTTAGATAATGACTACACAAAAGAGGAGATGAAACTGGTGCATGAAACCCGTAAGATTTTAGGGGAAGACCAAATCAGAATTACCGCCACTGCCGTTCGTGTTCCTGTACAAGGTGGGCATTCGGAAAGCATCAATGTAGAATTTGAAAATAACTTTAAGATTGATGACGTAAAAGCATTGTTAGCAAATAGCGAAGGCGTTCAGTTGCTTGATGATGTGGCTAAGAAAAGTTATCCGATGCCTCTGTTTGCACAAAATAAAGATGAGGTTTTTGTTGGAAGAATAAGAAGAGATGACTCTCAGGAGAATACAATGAATATGTGGGTTGTTTCGGACAACCTGAGAAAGGGAGCAGCAACAAACGCTGTTCAAATTGCAGAATATTTACTAGCTAAGAATATGATAGGGAAGGAGCCAGTGGCTGCCCGATAAATGAACTTATTTACAAACACTATAATTTTGCTGAAAGCTTAAATAAGTAAAGCCAATAGCAAGGACCAATTTATTACATTGTTTAACGATTAAAAAGGAACTGTATTTATGAAAACCAAGATTGTACTCTGGGGTAACAACGAGAAAGACGAACGTGTATTAGTTGCATTGCAACTTCGCGCTAAAGACAACAAAGTAGATTTATTCACCTTTCCAGAAAACACGGTTACGGAAGATTTCTACAAGCAAATGATGGACGAATGGCGGAACGGAAAAGAAGTCGATTTACCGGAAGGTCATCACCAAGAAGAACGAAACCTTTCTGCTACAGAAAGCTTACTACCCGAAACACTGAAGGTAGAACGTACTGATTTAGTTCAACGAGCGCAGACGGAATGGCACTTCGTTGTGCTCTCTTCCAAACTCAATGAGACCTATCAGTCTGAGTTGAATGACTTGAAAGAGAAAATCGAAGGTCTCAAAGATTATGAGTCTGCTCAATGGGACGAATTGAAGAATTTTTGGAATAAAGTTCAGACTCAAATCAGAGAGCGAAATCTTTTTCGAGAACACGCTAATTCATTGCGGGAGTCTACAAACTCCTTGTTTGATCATTTGAAAAAATTACGTTCGGTATTAGATGATGAGTTCAAGACACAATCTAAATCGGTTTACGATCAGTTCATGACAACGCTTAACTCCGTAGATGAAAAAGTTGGTAAAGGACTCAACTTCCAGTCCATCTTCAATGAGTTGAGAAATATTCAAAAAGATTTTAACGGCACCAAACTGACGAAGGAACATCGTTCTAAGGTTTGGAATAAGATGGATAAGCTGTTCAAAGTTGTCAAAGAAAAAAGATACGGAGCTGATGCAGCTAGTGGGAATTCTCCAATGGATCGCCTCAAAAAGCGCTACGATGGTTTGATGGGGGCTTTGGGTAGAATGGAAAATTCTATTAAGCGAGATGAAAACGATCTGTCTTTTCAAGGTAGACGCATAGAAAATTCTGATGGACAATTAGAAGCACAAATCCGACAGGCTAAAATTAAGATGATCGAAGAGCGCATTAGCTCTAAAAGAGAGAAGCTGGATGATATGCTGAAAACAAAAATAGAGTTGGAATCCAAAATGGCTGCTCAAGAAGAACGCGATAAGAAAAATGCGGAACGTGCTAAAGATCAAGCGGCAAAAGCAGCAGCTAAAAAAGCAGCAGCGGATAAGATAGCTGCGGAGATTGCAGAGAAGAAAGAAACCTTAGGGGCGGATACAGATGAGTTGCAAAAAGCAGCAGCTGCGATCACTTCATCCAAGGTTCCTAAAACAGCGACACCTGTTTCAAACCTAGAAGAGGCTACTATTGAAACTAAAGAAGAAACCAAAGCGGAAGAGCCTGAGAAGGAAAATTCTTCAGATGAATCATTGATGGGAGCTATTGGAGTGACGCTAGGGGAAGTCTTAGAAGATGCAATAGATACTGTAAAAGCAGTTGCCGAAGTTGTCTCTGATAAAGTAGAAGATAAAATTGAAGATCTGAAAGCTGCTGCCGCTGAAATAAAAGAAGAGGTTGTAGAAGCAACAAAGGAAGAAGAATAGCTTTTAGCTAAATATAGTCTGCTTGACATAGATCAATAGACAGGTTAGAAAAATAATGTTCGTCTGGTTAATTCTGGGCGAACATTTTTTTCGAGCATTCACTTAATTTGAAGAAAAAAAACGGCCATCCGAAATAAATCGAATGGCCGGAAGTGTATTGTTATGATTGTTTAGCGTAGTGCTAAATCAATTACTTAATGACTACTTTTTTTACGATCTGATCATCACCAGTTGATGCTTTTATTATGTAAAAACCGGCAGGTAAATCAGAAACATCGAAGCTGAATGTTTCAACGTTCATTGTCGTTCCAATATTCATACTTCTGATTAATTTACCATCTAGGGAAACTAAACTTAAGTCTACTTTCTGAGCTTGTTTAGAAGCAATCGTTACATTGACGATATCACTAGTAGGGTTGGGGTAAACACCTAGTTGTACATTGGACTCAATCTCAGAAGTGCTTACCGCAACTTGTGATTCAATGATGGTTCCTTCTTCTGGTGCAATTGCACAGGCATTATCTCCTTCGGCAGAACTAACACAAACCTCACTGTTGTAAGAAACAAGATCTAAGTATTCAAAGTCATCAATCCACCAGCCACCAGCAGGATCAGCTGTATTATTATCTGTTCCAAATTGGAAACGAAATTTAACAGACTGTCCCATATAACTAGACATATCTACATAAGTTGCTTCATAGCCATCACTGGTTCCAGAGAAAGCCTCTAGGAAAGGAACCGTAAAGGTCGTGTATTGTAAACCACCAGGATATCCATTACGAACCATATGCTCTCCTAACTGCTCATAGATAACTCCTCCGTCTGTAGATACCTCAAATAATCCTCCATCTGCTCCTCCTTCTGTGATGTATTTTGAGTAAAAACGGATAGCAGGGCGGTCTCCCTCCATGGTGAAAGATGGAGTACCTCTAAGTCGGTGTTGTGTTTCAACAGCTTCGTTAGCTACAAACCAAGATTGATCTCCAGAGTTTGGATCACTTTCGGATAATAGAAATTGGTTAGAAGCGGCAGTTACAATCTCAGGATCCCACCAGTCAATAGCATCGATGAAGCTATATTCTGCTGCATCATAAGCTTTAGTGACAGAGAACTGGTCAGAAGGCGTACTTGCTTTGTAGGTTACTATTACTTCGTCTAGATAATTCATATCACCAATAGTGAATGTAATAACATTTCCGTTTTGAGTAACGTCGAGAACATTTGAAGATTCAGATCCGGCCACATAAGTAAGTCCATCTGCTAGTTCTTCTGTGATTGTGATCTCAGTTAAAATGGCTGGGTCAGGCTTATGGTTGATAACAGTAAGCGTTACATCAATATCCTCTCCTGCATCAATCAGCTCAGATACTTCTTTTCTAATTTTTAATTCTTCAACACAAGTAGCGAGAGATTCAAAATCAGCAATACCATCGCCTGCGCTAGCAGGGTCGTTTTCATTTGCATTAACTCCAAGGCCTCTTCTCGCAAAAACATCCCAGATCATACAGGCATGAATTCCATCATTGATAGCTTCGTCAGCTGCAAGGATAGCATCTCTACCGCTTACAAAACCAGATAAACAAGGCTGCATTTTCATTCCTTCCATAACTAATTCCATAGACTTGTTGTTACCTCCTGTTCCGTTATTCAAATCAGCATCCCAGCCATAAAGGTCGATGAACGCCCAGTGCAAATCCCAAAGCATAGCACACCAGATTTCTCCAGCTCCATGAATGGAGTTTCCACCAAGAGTAGGCAGATCTTCATAGGTAG
>JBGCDT010000070.1:0-3441 GCA_045105695.1 Saprospiraceae bacterium
GGATTTGTGCCACTGTACATTTTGAAGGAAAGCTGCTCGTCCCACAATTCCAACGTATTTCCAAGTGGGAAGATACCCCAAATGAAGAAGATTATTTTTGGAAATAAACCTATGTTCCAGAATGATTTAAAACCGGTGAAATTTTCGTTGAAAAACAGGATATAAACCAGAGCTATCATTGCTGCGTTCCAAGGCCAAACTGGGTAATTCCAATTGTGCCCCCACGGTCCTAAAATTAGTAAAATCAAGAGGTGCATTCCAACTGCGAGCCCTAATGATAATTTGTGGGTTTTTCTAAATAAAAACCCAATAGCTATTACTATCTCCAAAGCTGCTGTTGCTAGTGCTAAAATCGGGTTAGCGGCCAAAACTTTAGTTATCTCAAACCCTTCCATTAACCAAGGAAAACTGTGGGTAACGTAAGAGAAATTCAACTTATTGAAACCACTCCAAAAATAAAGTGCGATTAGCATAAACTGGAATACAATCTTTCGTTGTTTCCAGTTTTCTAACAATACTACTACAAGTAACATGGACAACCATTGGTAGATCCAAATTTGCAAACGATTTACGTCTAAAACAATTAGAGCCGTTGCTAGCAAAACAACAGACCAAATCACCACTTTTTTATCAACAAATACAATCGCTCCTAACAATGCTATTACAAACCCCCAAGGGAGTAATTCGCTCCACCAAAAATTATTCAAAGTTGGTAAAAAAGAAAACACAGGAACGGTGGGAAAACTTCTATCCAAGGACCACCAAAGTTGCTCCGTCAAAAACAATTGAATTAACAGACATCCAGAGATTATCCGTACAACCCAGTTGGTTCTATCTTCAGAGAGCTTACCGTTTAATTTCAATGGAGTAGGTTTTCACGTTTTTGCTGGAAAATCCTTTCTTCCGGAGCAGGTTTCTATATTTGCGCAAAGCGACTCCAGTAGCTTTTTGAGTCGGATGGAAAAGGTCAAAGTAAACTAGATATCGAGGATCATTGTCAACAAAGCATTCCATGCTAAAAGCATTAACAGGAACATCTGCAGCAGTTAGTCGGGCAACACGTTTTTGAGCATCATGAGGGTTTTGATACAAGTTGTCTAGTACTAAATAGTAACGGCCATTTAGATTATGCAATCGGGTACAATCGTAACGAATTTGTAGACCGTTCTCCGTTGCAAAAATAATTCTGAAAGGCTCATCAGGGATAGCTTCAAATTCTAAAACATCTTCTGTTTCTTGTTGATCATATTCTGTAGAATGCACATCGTATTTTTCTACATAGTCAGTGGCTTCCACGTCAACCACCTCTTCAGAGAGGAGTTGCAGGTAGCCAGGTTCGCCCTCCACAATTGGAGCCAATGCTGCTGAATCCAAAACGTACTCTTCCAGTTCTGCAAAAGTTGTTTCACTAAAACGCAGCATTTCTTTTTTGTAATCCTCTTCATCCATGTATACAACCTCGTTTTGCTGAAGCTCAAAATGGAAAACGGTTCCTATCAGAAAAAAGGCAAAAGCCGAGAGCATAACCTGAGGCAAAAAACTGGGTTTGAATCTTCTGAGTTGTTCTCTGTTTGGAAGGGTCATCCTGTTACCCAAGCTTTTGTTCCAGACCTTTTTGTATTTCGCTACTCGGGTTCTTTGGAGTGCTGAATCTCTTTTACCAAAACCTAAACTTTTTCGATTACCAAAAATTTCACTTCTGGAAGGTGTAATTAACAATTTGGGAACTTCATCATGATTGATTTCAATAAGACCGAAGCCATTAACGACACACTGTTCTCTGAGTTCCAAAAACAATACATCTTCTGGATGATCAAAAACATCTGATCCAATAGCAATCCACTGTTCATCAACATGATAGTTTTTAAATTGCTCAATGGCATAAATATACTGATAGCGATTTTTCCATTTTACAGAAAGCGCAACCACGCCTCCAAAGAAAACAATCAAAATCAGCAATAATAATACAGAAGGAAAAAGACCAATTTGATCAATCGTGAATTTATCAAAAGCATAGCTGTAGCTAAAGATAATTGCCGTCATTAAAGTCCCAGCAGCGAAGCTGTCCCAGAACAATAATTTACGTTGCAACTGAAAAGTGACTTCCTCTTTTGATAATCTAGAAGAAGCTTCCATCGCAGCCTGAAAAGGTACACCAGTCGGAGTGAGAAAACTAAGATGTACATCCACGATAATGCCACCCAATGTCTCCACATCGTAGCGAGAATTAGTAGGGCCTTGATCAGATCGTTCGCGCTGTCTGTAATAAGATTTCAGGAAACGAAGACCGGCTTTTTTGATTCTATCTTCTGAGAGATATTCCATTAGGCTTCTGAAACTTCCTTAAGAGGTTCCTTAGTCAATTGCCATAATTTGATGACTTCCATCGCTTCCCTAACATCATGTACACGTAAGATCCTAGCTCCTTGTTGAAGGGCAACCATATGCAAAGCAGTTGTTCCATTGAGTGCATCTTTTGGATTCACTTTCAGTGGTTTACAGATCATTGACTTTCGAGACAATCCAGCCAGAATTGGAACTTCTAGAATTTTGAAAGCTTCCATATTACGCAACAGCTCATAATTGTGTTCAACTGTTTTTCCAAATCCAAACCCGAGGTCAATGATCACATCAAGTATACCTGCCTTTCGGCAAAGATCAATTCGTTCAATCAAGAATCGCATGACGGTTTCGCAGACATCATCATAAATCGGTGCCTCTTGCATCGTCTTTGGTGTATGCTGCATGTGCATAGCGACGTAGGGCGTTTTTAGCTGACCGACGAGAGGAATCATATCTTCATCATGTCGCCCAGCACTGATGTCATTTACAATTCTGGCCCCTGATTCAACAGCAGCTTTTGCAACTTTAGAGGAAAGCGTATCTATAGAAAGAATAGCCTCAGGAAAACGTTTTATGATTTGCTCGATGCTAGGTATCACCCGTTGGAGTTCTTCTTCAGAGGAGATGATTTCTGCACCGGGTCTTGAAGACATTCCGCCTACATCGATGATTGTTGCCCCTTCACTAAGGAAGCGTTCGACTTGAGAAAGTACTTGATTATCGGATTGATAAACACCGCCATCATAAAATGAATCTGGTGTAAGATTGAGGATGGCCATGACGACAGGCTGCGAGAGATCGAGTAAGCGGCCACGGCAATTAATGGTCTGTTGTTCGTATAGCATAGATAGTGTTCTGTTTTGCTCAAAAGTAAAATAAAAAAGCCGTACTACTAAAAGTAATACGGCTTTAATCATACTAACTATCTAAGAGAATTCTTTGGTGTTATAAATGTTTGTACCAGTTAAACGGGTAAGATTTTAGAAATGCTGCCTTATTCATTCTAAAATAAAAGGAATATTTAGTCTGATACATTAATGACTATTCCCTAGCGTATTCGTATAAATAAAGGAGTACTTTATATTTGTTGCAAAAGAT
>JBGCDT010000071.1:0-3378 GCA_045105695.1 Saprospiraceae bacterium
AATCTTACATACCCTTCTTCGATACGTGCCTCACTATTCCTTTCAAAATTCACGAAATGTAAAACTACACTACTATGCGCATCTTCCCCATCATTCTAATCCTACTTATCACTAACCTATTGACCGCTCAGTATTTACACACTCCAAAGCAGATTGAGTCTATTATGGAGGAATCCCCATTGACTTATTCTCAGTATCATTTTGAACCTGAAATTACGGCAAAGAGTCCATACGTTCTGATCTTCCCTTTTGAGACGCTGATTAGTGCCGATACGTCACCCATTGACGTAAAAACAACTAAGTTAAGTAACCGCGAACAAAAGCAATTGCGAAAGGCTAATCAATTTTATAAGGATCAAAAGTATGAAGCGGCTATCAGTCAATATCAAAAATCTGAATTTCTAAGTCGGGTACCAAAAGTAAAAGCGCGCATTGCTTTTTGTTACGACAAAATGGATCAGCCACAGGATGCTATTCAAATTTACAGTGAACTTTTAGCAACAGACAGCAGCAATGCCTTTTTACATTTTCAATTGGCCAATTGTTATTTTCAACAAGAAGAGTTCAAACTGGCTGTCCGCGAAATAACGATGGCGCATTTATACAATAGAAATAAAAAATCTTATCTCGATATACTCGCTCAATTTTATCTACGTCAAAATCAGAAGTTTCGTCCACTAGATTTTGAGCCAAAATATAATCTATTAAGAACGAAGGAAGAAGTAAAAATTGTCGCTTCATCTTTACCCTGGATGTCTTATGCTTCTGCAAAAGCAGTTTGGGCACATGAACCTGATTATAGAGAAAAGATGAATTTCATTAGTTCGGAAGATTCCAGAATCATTGAAGAGAAAGAATGTTTATTAAATGCGCTGATAGCTTATGAAGGTTTGGAAGCTCCTGAAAAAATAAACTATCCAGGTTTATACACTCTATCAAGTGCATTGCCAGACAAACGAGTAAACGATTTCATCATGTATGAAATAAGTTTAGCGGCACAACCTGAAATAGCTACACAATTGAGTACCGATAGAATTGAACAACTGATGGATTATATTTTCACCTATAGAGTAAAAGTGGATGAAGTGGCGCAGTAAAAGCTTTCCCTATCTTTTGGTAGAATCGGTTGAGATCGGTAAATTTCCTCTTTATTCTTTTACTAAGAAATAGCTTTCAATGAAATATACCGACATACTGATTCAGATAAGACATATTGTTCGCTCCGTGAATTTAGAAAGCAAACGTATTGAGAAAGAATACGGCATTAGTATTCCGCAATTGCTTTGTATGAACTTTCTAAATGATAAAGAAAACTTCCAAGCCAGCCATAAGGAGATAAAAGATTTTCTGAAACTGAATGCCAGCACCGTTACCGGTATCATTTCCAGATTGGAGAGTAAAGGTTTTGTTGCTCGTCTTCCAAAGCGCAACGACAAACGGATTGGTATGATCGCTATAACCTCCAAAGGGGTCGATCTTTTGAAGCAAACTCCTGAACCACTCCATCAGCAACTCTCCTCCAAACTAAAGACGCTCTCTCCCGAAGCACTCCAAAAAGTACAAGATTCTTTTGAAACCATCATTGACTTCTTAGAAATTGAAAACGTAGATCTGGCACCTATTATCATTGCTGATCCGAACATCCCTAAAAAAGAGAAGTAGAAGATATAATTCAAGGCAATCGCAAGATGCTTGGCTTCAACTATTAACATAAACTCTTAACCTTTAACTTCGCTCGACATGCGGAATAACTAAGACAACTGTAGCAATCTTGCGATTGCCATAAGATACAGGTCTCTAAACTTGTTTCTATAGAAACTATTACGTATATTAGAATCTAATTTAGACTTAAGTATTTGATTCTATGCTTCACATTACTAACAGAACTACAAATTTTTCCATTATCAACCAATCTTACTTTTTCTATTAGCTGTACTGGAATTACTAGCTTAACTCAAAGCTAAATCAATCAAATATAGCAATCCAGTCACGTTTAGACAGGCTTCTAATCAAGAAGCAGCAACTTATAGAGCATCTCTTTTTATTACTCAGTATTTGAAATACCAAATCTTAGAATTCATAATAATTTTCTCTTGATCGTTTCAGTAGAAATTATTTATGTTCTTCAACCTTATTAGCTTCTGTGCGCTCTGAAGTCTAAAGATGATACGATTGCAAATCTAGCCTACGCAGAGTTGCTAGATCATTTTATTCATCAACTTTTAAAATTAATTATTCATGAAAGACAATCTATTAAAGAAAGCAGTATCCTGGGCGAAGAAAAGAGGTTTTAAGAAAATCAAAGCAGTAACTGAAAATTATGATAACCCCAGAACATTCACACAATCAGGAAGCGACGAGATTATCAGACCTGATATGTCAGGTGTAAGAAGAGGAAGGAAATCATACATAGAAGTCGCACAAAAAGCAGATGATAAGCAAGCGATTATTTCAAAATGGAAGTTGTTCTCCACTTTAGCGGAAATGAAAGGAGGAAAGCTCTACTTACTCGCTGCCAGGGGACACAAAGCTTTTGCTGAGCGAATTGTAAAAGAGCACGATTTAGAAAATGCACAAATTGTAAGTATTTAATTAATTGAAAATAAACATTTTATAAATAATAAACTGAGATATTATGAAACTTAACTGCCATAAAATTAAGATCCTTAACAAAACTAACGATCATGTAAAGGTCGAATTTCTAGATTCTGAAATTGTAATGCCGATTGAAAAATCAGTAATTGAGTCCAAGATTAAAAATCAATTTTATCAGGTGGTTGCTTAAATAAATTGTAACCTCAAAACATAAAAGTTAGAGAATCACATTTAAACTACAACTACTCAGTATGAATCAAAATCCTTTAGCTATTGAAATCCTTGATTTCAAGCCGACACATGTTTCCGTTAGAATTCTAGACAATAATTCTGAAGTCAAATTAGCAAAGCATTTTTTCAACAGAAGGGTCAAAGCGGGTCTTTACGAAGTTAGAAACCAACACAAGATTCCTTCTGTCATATAAAAATATTTAAAATCCAATTTCTAAATAGTAATTTCTAATACGCAGTGTCTGGGTTTGCATCCTATCTGCTAGGAGTTTAGCATCATTTTTGGTTTCTATAGGAACTAATAGGTGTTTTCCAAAGCTTATTTCATTAAGTGCGTGAGCAAACCTAAGGCTACTGTTCTTTTATTAACAAATTAAATCTTTTATGAAAAGTAATTTTGAAACACAAGACGAACTAAGTGGATGTATCCCTAACCCAGCAGGCATGCCTTGCAACAAAAACGAATCTGGTAAAATCAGAAAAGAGCACAATCGCTGGAAAAGCGCTATTCGCCAAAAGAGGATGGAAAGCCAACCAGCGGTAAGCTACTGG
>JBGCDT010000072.1:0-7663 GCA_045105695.1 Saprospiraceae bacterium
ATGAAAAATACCCTACCCACCTACATCGTCGATTCCTTCACCAACGAACCATTCAAAGGAAATCCCGCAGGCGTTTGCCTTCCAGAATCTCCCTTGTCAGAAGAACAAATGCAAGCCATCGCAAAAGAATTAGGTTTTTCCGAAACGGCTTTTGTGACCCCTGACAATAATAGTGATAAATACGCCATTCGTTTTTTCTCACCTAAGATGGAAATCCCCCTTTGTGGCCATGCGACCTTGGCTTCTTCGAAGATTCTGTTTCATGAAAATACAGCATTAGAGAAAATTACTTTTCGGAATATTCAGGATTTAGATTTACACATTAATAAAGAGGGAGAGAAAATCGTGATGGAATTTCCAGTCTATGAAACGAGTCCTGCTGAGGTGCCTGATGCAATGCTCACTGCTCTCGGAATTGAAAGTATTAACAATAGCGAATACAATCAGGAAACGAACATACTCCTTTTGGAGATTACGGATAGCGAATTACTGCGCGGCTTAACTCCAGATTTTAGCGCACTGAAGAAATCACATGACTCGATTAATGGTGTGTTGATTACAGCTCCGTCTAAAGAAAGCGATTATGATTTTGAATCTAGATTCTTTTGGCCCTGGAGTGGTACGGAGGAAGACCCAGTAACTGGTGGAACCCACACTTTTCTAGCGAAATACTGGAGCTCAAGATTAAATAAAACAAAGATGAATTCCTTTCAATGTTCTGCACGCAGTGGATTTATGGAAGTAGAATTGCTGAGCGATGAGAAGATGAGGATAAAGAGTTTCGCACAAATTATCTTAAAAGGAGAGCTGAATATTTCCTAAAAAAATGTAATGTTAAGGTTGTTTAAATAAAGGTTAATCTGAACTTGGTTGGAAATAAACCTAAAAGATTACTCTAACTTGAATCAAAGTTTTTATTTCCTCATCTAATCAAAATTCTGAAAAATGAAAAACGCTTTGACATCCATTCTTTTACTTTTAAATTTTATCGCTACAGCTCAGGTTCAATTTCCACTCTATGGAGATAAGGAATCTTTTGACATTAAATTTGAAATTGAGAAGACCGATAAAGAAGAATACTTTTTAGTCGCAAGTATCGAATTGAGTGAAGACAGTTACGTTGTTTCTCCTTTCTCCAAAGATGATACTTATGGACATTTTATTATTTCTATTGCTGAAAATAAATACCTGACTAAAGGAACTGAATTATTGGAAATTCCTCCATCTACAGAAGAGTACGATCCTATCTTGGAGGAGCCCGTGCATTTTGTTCGAGTGAACACAACTTATAAACAAAAGCTGAAACTTAATTCTACAAATGATTTCAAAGTAAGCGGTCTGCTTGAGTTTTTATTGGAACCCGCTTGCATTCCTTATGATGTAGAATTCTTGATATCTAGTTCCTCAGGAGTGTTAGAAGTAGAGAAAGTTAGAACCTTTATTTCTAAGGAGTATAAGGTGAATAAATGATGGTTGCTAAAGGGTAGATGAGGTAGATAGGGTTTCCTTCTTACGCAAATTTGATAAGAACCGAATGGAACCCTATCTGCCTAATCCACCCCATCCACTCTTTTAACTATATTTGAAAAACTATTAAAAATCAAAAATCCATGCAAAGAATTATCATTAAAACAATTGTAGTGTTTCTTATCTCTCAGAGCAGCTTATTTGCACAGGAGGAAACGCCACTACTGCTCATTGACCAGTTTTTTAAAACCTATGTAGAGCAAGGAATAACTCCTGCCTTGGAAAGTCTTTATGCTACCAATAAGTGGGTCGGTCGTAATAGTGATATGGTTATTCAATTGAAAAACAAAATGGAAACAGAGCTTGGGGATAAAGATTTTGTTGGAGAGATGCATGGTTACGAACCGATTACATTGAAGAAACTAGGAGATAGTTATATGTTGTATTCTTATCTGGTGAAGTATGATCGACAACCTATTCGATTTACATTTCAATTCTACAAACCTAATGATAAATGGATGCTATACGCTTTTAAATACGATGGCGGTATTCCAGAGGAAATTGAAGAATCGGCGAAGATGTATTATGATATGAATCGCTTGTAAACTACCTTTTACTGTGGGAAATAAATAACTAAACGAGAATGAAACTAGTACTACTAACCCTTGCCCTTTTACTTATTCCAACTTCCGAAAATACTTCTGGTCACATTGAACTTTACACCTATTGGAAAAAGGGAGACACGCAAAAGATTGTTGTGAAAGAAGGATATGAGGAATATAAGAACGGAGAGATCGTAGAAAAAGAGGTAACCATTTCGAACGTACTTATTACGGTCTTGGAAGAAACAGATACGAGTTATACCGTGGAATGGAATTATTATGATACTAAAGTGGATCGGCTAAATGTCGAAGTGGAAGAAGACGAAATAGACAAAAGAATTGATGAGATGTTCGATCATTTAAAACTGGTTTATACGACCAATGAGTTTGGTGAGTACCAAGAGCTACTGAACTTAGATGATCTGATGAAATCAATGTCGGACAGCATAGATGTTTTGGTTGCGGAGGAGATGGCGGACTTGGGAGATGATGCTCCGTTATTTGCAGATGTGATGAAAGAGATGGTAAACTCTGAATCTATGCGAGATGAAATGGATAAGGATATTTATGCTTATCATTATTGCCTGGGAGGCCGATATGCCGCTGATACGATTGTTCACTACGTTGATGAATTGGAGAACAAAATGAGTGGAGATAATATTCCACTTGTGGGAACTTTGACTTTGAAAGTAAACACAGATAATAAAACCTTTAGCCTTAATGACTTTAAATCCATTGATGAAGAAAGTGCAAAAGATGCGATCAATGATGTTGTTAAAGATTTAAAAGTTAAAAAGCGAAAAAAGCTAAAGCGTGAGCTGAAGAAGAATAAATTTGAAATAGAAGATATAGAAAACTATACTTATGATTACGAATATGGTTGGCTGAAGTATTATGAACGGAATCGTATTTACAGAACGGATGAAGGACGTAAGGAGCGATTTATTATTATTGAGGAGGTAGAGTAATCACTAGATCAGGTGCTATATCTTCACTACTCGCTTTATGAAAATCTCTTCTTCCGAATTTACTAACAAAATATACACCCCCTGGGCAAAAGGACTCAAATCCAACTTTGTTTCATTTACTAAGTCACCCTCTAACAATACACTGCCTTTAAAATCCATTAGTTGAAATCGACCATATACAGCCTTCGGAAAAACGACTTCCAAAAACTGGTTAGTTGGATTTGGAAACACCTTTGGCTGAATAGTTATAAGGTCACCCGTAGCAGAAATTCCATCCTGTCCATCACAGTTTTCATCAATATTATTATTAGGAATTTCCTCCGCAGCGGGATTGATGGTCGGGTCATTATCCTTACAATCTTCCCACAAAAGAAAACCATCTCCATCAAAATCAAAAGTTGATACCATTATATTCTCTGTTGTATTTGTAACAATGGCTGGGTTGAAATCAAAGAAAATATTAGCAGTGTTTTCTACTGCCGTAAAATCTTCCACATCAATTTTCGAACGAATACTATACATGACGTAGCCTTGACTTTCGTCAAAGTTTGTGGTACTATCAGGAAGAAAAATATCTCTAAATTCAAAGGTCAAATTATCACCATCCAAGTAGGTGCTCAGTACTTCTTCATGACTACTCGTGATGTATCGAAAAGTGGATAAATCCAGATTGTCATCTAGCTCATCTTTAATGACAACATCGTAGGCTTCTGCGTTTCCTGTGTTTTGGAAACGAATGGTATATACGAGATCCTCGTTGATGAGGGCGTAGTTTTCAGGATATTTAGGAGAGACGAGTTTGTCGTTGGGGTCGTATGAGCATTGTACTTCTACGCGATTGACATTGGATTCTACACTTTGAAATCCGTTTTCATCTTCAAAATCACTATAGGTGCTAAAGTTCAAAAGATCTCCAATTGGAAAATCAGGGGGGCCGGGTAACTGGATTTTAATTGCTCGTTTGAATATATTATTTGGGTATAAATCATTGAAATACCAACCTACTGTATAATTACCGATTAAGGTATCAGGCACATCAATATATTCTATAGCCAATACTTCTGGAGGTATTTCAAACCACATTATCCCATCTGCAGTAGTAGTACCACTATTTACTAGCATCGGTTCGAATGTTACAAACTGATTGCACCTGGGGAGACTGTTTGTAGAACTTGCTGATATGTTAGTGATAAAGCTGTTCGGATACAAGCCTACAGAAATAGTGTCGCAGCAATCCGTAGAAAAAAGTGTACTGGTGAAAGTTGAAACATCACTAGTGGTTCCCCAACCTGGAAGTAGGTCCTGATCAAAAGAAAGATCGTATATGCCAAAATTCAAATAGACTAGTCCGCCGTTGATGGCGTTACTATAGACTATATAATTTCCAGGTTCAATCGAAAGCTTAACATTAGACATAAGCGGTTCACTCGGATCTCTGACTTCATTTGAATTGAGGTCATAATAAGTATTAAAATTAATCCTTCCGAAGTTAATATCACACTGCTCAAGTATTTCTTCTGAATTATTACAACCGGGTAAATTTCCAACTATATCTACTGCTCCAATACCAAGCGCTAGATGGTCACAAACAGATAAGACGGAGCAATTGGAAAGTTGCTCGTTGTACCTAATAAGCAAATCTCCACCAACCCAAGTAATATTTTCCAGACCTGACAGATTTTCTATTTCTCCATTAAAGCTAATCCTAAGATTGCCTCCTACGTAGGTTAAATTTTCTAGTTTATCAAGATCAGATAATTCATAATTACTTTTTATTAATAAATATCCGCCAACAAAACTAAGGTTGTCTAGGCCATTCAGGTTTAAAAGAGTTGAATTGTCTTCAATCCATAATCCCTCACTTACAGAAGTCATATTTTCTAAGCCTACTAAGGTCTGCAAATTATCATTATCTCTAATCCATAAATCACCATTAACTACTTCTAAATTACTTAGTGCTGTTATTTCTTCTAACTCGTTGTTATTTCGTAAGAGGAAATCGCCTTCAATTGATATTAAGCTATTAATTCCGTTTAAAGTTAGCAAAGAATGATTTAGTGAGATGCCTAGATATTGTAGCGTACTAATATTCACCAGACTATTTAGGTTTTCTAAATCATTATTACCGTAGATAGATAATCCTCCGCCTATTTGATTCAGATTCTCCAGGCCATTTAGATTCTTAAGGTTTGTATTATGTCTAATTGATAAGTTGCCACCAATAGTACTAAGGCTTTCCAGACCCTCTATATTCTGAATGTTAGGATTGTATTCAATAATTAAATCACCACCGACAGAAGTAAGGTTTTCTAGGCTATTTAGGTTGTATAGGCTATTGCAATAATTGATCGTTAGAGAACCACCTATGCTGATTAGGTTTTGTAGACCATTCAAATATACGTTTTGACTGGTACTACTAATATCTAGCGTTATATCACCACTATAATTGGTACAATTAGGGTATTCATTAAGAATATTATTAATTTGCTCTTGAGTCAATAACTCCAAGTTATCTTCAGTTGGACATTGGCTATATCCAATCGCCCCAGATGCAATAATCAGCAAAGCAATAATATATTTCATTATTTTTAATTGTAATTTCTTTTAGTAAAAGCTACTCGCTTAATTCAATGATCAACTAGAAGATTAAACCTTCAAATAATCAAATCCAAAAGTAAGTATTATATTTCTCAACCAACTAGAAAAATCTAGATGTGTGTCAATAAAATCTTGCATACGATCATACAGTCCGTAAACCAAATTTTATATTTGATCTCTGTTTGAATTTACTCTTACTTCCTCCTCAATGATTCAACCAATGACGGTAAATGTTATTAAAGTGGGAGTACCTTTACTTCAATTTTTAAATAATAGTGTAGCTTTTCAAAATATTTTCATTAGCAATTTATCTGATGAAAAGAAGAGATCCAGAGCCCAACAAACCAACGTTTATTATTCCCTGGACCTCTCTATATATATCCTTGAAAATATTAACTATAAAAACTAGTAATTAGTTTTTTACAAACTTCACCACCTCTATTCTATCTTCTAAATCTACAACTACAAGATAGATACCGCTACTTAAGGTTGCAACATCTACCTCAGTATCTGTTCCTTTTAGCAAAGATTGGCCTGCTAGATTTCTAACTTCGTAAGATTGAATCGAAGACTCAGTCGTGATCTTAAAAGATTCATTAACTGGATTAGGAGAGATGCTTACACTGGTTATCTCTTTTTCTATGTTTTCTGTAGACGTAGTCATATTCCCAATACGAACACTTCCCAAAGTAGCTTCATCCGCAGGATTAGCGTTTTGTCCTATGACAGAAAAACCATACTGTATAACCAAGCCTGAAGCCAATTCTGCAGCAGTTGCACTTATTGTAAATGCTCCACTGGCTGGTAAAGCTTCTACCTTAGAACCAGCGAGTGCGTCCTGATAATCATTATTTGGATCAAGGGCTTTGATGAAGAAATTAGCAGTATACGCTTCATTTAGGTCATTCAACATTACAGTACCTGAAAAGGTGAGATCTTGCCCGTTAAATGTAGCGCCAGGTTCTACAAAGGTGACCGCTTCCATGTTTTTATTTCCCTCCATCGTTGTTTGGTTTACCCAATAGGCATCGGCGGAGTTCTCTCCGTAAGTATTGAAGTTTGGTTGTAGACTAAGTGTGTTCTCCGCAACATTTATGATGGTTTTTAAAGAAGGGACTTCCCACGGACTTCCAAATTCATAACCTCCTCCATCTGCTGGAAGTTGAAAAACATTCATATAGCCAATCCAGTTATCTGCGGCATTAAAATCAACATCGTTTTGTGCAAAAACAGCTGATGTTGTTAAAAGAAAAGCTAGAAGGTTTGTAAAGATAATCTTCATAATAATGATATTTTATTGAGTAAATGAATGAGATGATACAATTGAGGAAATCCTCAACCTGCTCTAAAGGGACTATTTATAAATAGCTTATTAAATTACTTTTACAAAAATAGTAAACTTTTATGATGTTGTATTTAAAACACTTAGGTAGGTGTATTATTTGTCAAATAAGCTCATGACAATCTGAGAGTGTTTAATCAATTTGTTCAAAAAAATGATAAAAATGAAATACCTAAAATTAGTCTGCATCCTTTTTCTCTTTACCAATTGCGAAGCTCAAGAAAAATTAATCGTAAATAAAAAACTAATTACCGATTGGACTAAGAACTTGTTTAAACTTTGAAGTTGTTTAAAAACTCAAAGAATTTTTACGAAATGATCTTTAGCTCCAACTCTTCCGCTTTTTGCTCGCCCGTAGCGCTGCTATGCGCTCCTAAAAGAGCTTCGATTGAAGAAAAAATCTAGCTTTCTCGATACAAAGAACAAAACTTCAACAGGTTCTAAGTATCCAATTTATCCAAGATTAATAACGGAGAAAAATGGCGAAAAGGCTTGGAAAGAAGAATACAAATATTTAGATAGTATTGATGTTTATGTAATGACTTATTTGAGCGATGGATTGAACGTCAGAGGGATGATGGTCAAACCAAAGAAAGCTGGAAACTATCCATGTGTGATTTGCAATAGGGGAGGGAATAGAAAATTCGGTTCCCTAGTAGCGGCTCATGGAGCCATGTGGCTAGGGC
>JBGCDT010000073.1:0-7411 GCA_045105695.1 Saprospiraceae bacterium
CTTTTAATCAATGGCTTTAGCTATATGCGTATGTCACTGATAAACAAGACCTTTTGGGATTTGTTTTCTAGAGGTGACAAATCTTCTTTTGATAGTGAAAAACATTTTCCTTCTCAGGATTATTTCCCAACTTTGCTTCTAATGGACACGACTCTAATTTTAAGCAGCACTACCCTATTCTTAATGTTGCTCTGTACACTGTTTGCAGTTTTTCTATGGACCGTAAAAACGGAAAACAAACTAAGTAACCGGTTGCTTGCGGGGATGCTAATCATTATCAGTATTAGTATTAGTGTCTTCTGGTATGGGTTCTACTTTGATTTTCACTTGGGCTGGGATCGGGTACGTGATGACATCAACATTCTTTCAAGCCCTTTACTCTTTCTTTATATCGTTGCTTCTTTAGATAACAAGTTCAAGCTCAGGTGGATACACCTTCTGCACTTGGTCCCTTTTGCACTTTTTATCATACTTATGCTTCCTAATTTTTACTTGGTTGATGAAGTAGCTAAAAGAGAATACCTCGATGTGTACTACACCCATAAAGAAATAAAGTTCTTAAACATCCTTCGGACTATTGTTCCTATCTCATATGATATAGCTTCTTTCGTGGTCCTTTATAGAATGAAAAAATTGATTCTGGAAAACTATTCAGATGATATTATGTCTTTGCACAATTGGCTCTGGCAACTATTGATGGCTTCCTGTTTTGTATACCTTGTCAGTACTTTTAAAAGCTTCCTGCGCCCGCACATGAGTTATGAGGCTTTTCATATTGTTAGGGTAGCTATGGTCCTTACACTTATTGGATTTATGTTGTGGATGGTTATGAAGGCCTTGTATCACCCAAAGCTATTTAGAGGCATCGACTCTTCTATCAAACCTTTATCTAAAATATTAAAAGAACATCCGAACAGTAAAGAAATAAATAACGCGGATCAGCAAAGATTAGAGACCATACAAGCCTATGTAACTACAGAAAAACCATTCCTGGATTCCTCCCTCAGTTTACAAAAATTAGCCCGTCAGCTGTCCCTGCCTTCACAGGAACTTTCTCTACTCATCAATCATCACCTTGGTAAGCATTTCTTCGATTTTGTCAATGAATACAGAATCAGAGCGGCTCAGGATATCTTAAGCGATACACAGCAAAAATCGAAAACCGTTCTCGAAATTCTCTACGAAGTTGGATTCAATTCCAAATCTTCTTTCAATACAGCTTTCAAAAAACATACTGGGATGACTCCAACTCAGTTTCGAAAGGCAAATATTAAATAACTCTTTATCAGTTAGTTACAACAAAGTCGAACGTTTTATTTTATAGTCGAACCCTTTTGTTTCGCACAAATCCGTTCGACTTTCCATAGTCAGTCGCATAGGTCAAGCAATAACCTCACATTTGGATTATCAAATTTATTAATCAAAAAAAGCAATCCTTATGTTGACCAAATTATTTCAAACAGTAATACTAACTTTAAGCCTATACGCTTCTGTTTTTGCGCAAGTAAATATCTCTGGAACCGTCACAGATGAACAAGGTCCCCTACCCTTCTGTACCATTCTATTGCTAGAAACGGATAGCACTTTAATAACTGGAGAGACCTCAGATATCGACGGTTCTTTTACATTGAGCATCAATCCTGATAATTATATTTTGCAAATATCTTACGTTGGTTACGACAACTATCAGCAAGCAATTCAAGCAAGCGAAAATACAGATTTAGGAAATATTCAGTTGAAAACTACGGGCACTGAACTAGATGAGGTAGTCGTCACTGCTCAAAAGCAATTAATCGAACGCAAAGCAGATCGGTTGGTGTTCAATGTCGGAAGTAGCATCGCAGCCCAAGGTTCAGATCTTTCCAAAGTCATTGGACTGGCTCCAGGGGTGGCCATAAGAAACAACACCATTAGTATGCTTGGCAGAGGTGATGTTCGCGTGATGGTAGAAGGACGCTTATTGCAAATCCAAGGCGATGAACTCATGGCCTTTCTCTCTAGCATCTCCGCTGATGATATTGATAAAATTGAAGTCATCGCTAATCCACCTGCTCAATATGAGGCCGCTGGTAATGGAGGCTTGATTAATATCATTTATAAAAAAGGTAGAAAAAACAGTTGGAAAAATACCACCTCACTCAGCCACACTAGAGCCAGAGAAGGCTTTACTGCATTGCGCAATAGTTTTCAACTGAACAAAGACAAGCATAGTTTTTCCCTTTCGCTAAATGGTACAGCAGGTGAAATCTGGAACACAGAGTTTGGTTCCACTTTCTTCCCCGATGGTACTCAAAACTGGAAAGGCATTTATACAACGGATCAAGACAATGCCTCAGGTAGAATTACTTACGATTATAATGTTACTGATAAGACAACTGTCGGTGTTCAATACCAGCAGTTATTTTCCTCTCCTGATAATGTAGGAACTACTACTACTGATGCCGATTTTCAAAACTTTACAAAGGACACTACTTTCATAAACAAGAATGCTGAAGATCGAAGCAGACATAGCCAGATTGCCAATATCCATTTACTAACAACCTTAGATACGCTCGGAAAAACACTTTCTTTTGATGTAGATTATTTTAGCTATAGACAAAAGACAAATAATGTGTTTGATGTAAATGCTTTTGACAAAGAAGGAAACTTAGGCGGCCTCAGTCGATCTAGAAATGCCTTGACTGACCAGCAAATAAATAACTACAGCATTAAATCTGACGTTCAACATCCAACCGATTTTGCTCAGCTTAGTTATGGCGCAAAATACAACTACAATGTTTCTAATAACGAAATTGAAAACTTCAATAGAATAAATGGCGCACCTGTTTTCGATACTTTGTTATCAAATACCTTTGAATACAAAGAGCAAATTGCAGCTGCTTACATCAGCGGAAATCGCCAGTTTTCTGATCAGTGGAATTTACAATTGGGGCTGCGCGTAGAGTACACCGCTACGGAAGGTTTTTCAGAAACACTGAATACAATGAATACGAATAGCTACACCAGACTTTTCCCTACGGGATATTTGAGTTACAAAGCAAGCGATTCACACCAATGGTCTTGGAGCGTGGGCGGTAGAGTAAACAGAGCTGGTTTCAGAGATTTGAATCCTTTCAGAATTTACCTAAATAACACCAGTTACTCAGAAGGGAATCCTTTCTTAGCGCCTTCTTTCACGTACACCTACAACATGGATTACGTCTACAAAGGTCGTTTCACCACTTCCGCTTTTTACAATAGAACACGCAATGGTTTCGGAACTTTGTTTGTTCCGTCTACAGATGGAAACGTACTCGCAACACTTAGAGACAACTTCTACAATACTAACTTTTTCGGCATTGGAGAGCTGTTTCCTATAAACATTGGTCAAAACTGGTCTATGCAAAATCAGTTGTTTCTATTCTACTCTCACAGCAATCTTTTCGATGATTATAATGCTGTGGCACAAAACGGCTTCCAGTATAATATTTCGACTAACAATAATATAACATTAGGCAAAGGATGGAAGTGTCAATTTAATTTAAATTACAATTCTCCTGGAAAAAGTAATCTATTTGATGTTGAGGCCATCTGGAGTTTAGACCTTGGTATTCAAAAGAAGTTCTTAAATAATAAACTCATCCTCAGTCTACAAGCAACTGATATTTTTAATACCTCCGGCCTAGACAGACTAGCTTCAGAAATCAACGGCATCGTTAATACCTATGGTCAAAACTACAGCAATAGAAATGTACAACTGTCTCTTTCTTACAGTTTCGGAAACGATAAGATTAATGTGAAAAATCGTAATTTTGGAAATCAGGATACGCAGAGACGATTATAGAAATAGCATCTGGATAACGACTGATGAACTTACTCACCGCTAAGACGCAACGTTTCGCAACACTAAATTCACGAGTAATATTTTTCAGATTTTCTTTACGCCCTTGCGGTAAAAAAACAGGTTGAGAAAACACCAATTTTCAGTAGTCAAAGAAACAAAAAGCTTTGTCTTTTCATTTAGAACCATCAGAAAAATGTCTAACAAAAACATCAACACCATCATCTTCGATCTCGGAAAAGTCCTCATCGACTGGGACCCAAACCGACTTTACAAAAAGATTTTCAAAGACGACAAAGAACGAGAACATTTCCTCGAAAACATCTGCACCAGCGACTGGAACGTTCAACAAGACGCCGGCCGCACCTTAAAAGAAGCAACCGATATCTTAGTCGAACAACATCCGAAATACGAAAATGAAATCCGCGCCTTCTACGGACGCTGGCCAGAGATGATCGGCGGCGCCATCCAAGGAACGGTAGACATCCTCCACCAATTGAAAGAAGAAAATAAAGTAAAGTTATTTGCACTAACGAATTGGTCTGCAGAAACCTTTCCTTACGCTCTGGAGAATTTCGACTTTCTAAAAATCTTCGAAGGCATTCTAGTCTCTGGAGATGAAAAACTAATCAAGCCCGACATCCGGATTTATGAATTGATGACCAGTCGTTATAACATTACTCCTACAAATGCATTATTCATCGACGATAGTTTGAAAAACATCAAAGGGGCGGAGGAGCATGGCCTTCATGGACATCATTTTTTACATCCGGAAGGGCTTCGGAGTGAGTTGGAGGGACTTGGGCTTTTGGGAATTAGTGATTGATTTTTTTAGAGGGTGGAAGAAGGTAGGAAAGGGCCGAAGAGGGTAGAAAAGGGTTCCTTCGAACGCAGTCATAATAAAAGCTCGCGCTGCAATTTGAAAATTTCGGTGAGAGTTCTTTTATTATTCCTATGGACTTCTTCACTACAAAGTACATTGTATAGCCATAAAAAACTTTGCAAAACTTGGTGAAAATTTATGCCCAGCACGTGATTGTCTGAACCTTGATGCTCTTAATTTCCCTGATTGTCCTGATTTACCTTGTAACGGAAAAAATCGCAACCCACTCGTCCGAAGGCATTTTTTATTTTAATTTCAATTTTCATTTTCATTAAAAAAGAGCAGACCGAAACTAATCGATCCACTCTTCCCTTATCTTGTATTGCAGGTCTTTGCAGACTAGCTACCACACATCAAGCAATCTGGGTCGTCAAGGCTACAAGCCTGTGGCGAGTCATCGGTGTCCGGGAGAACCTGCTGCGCTTTAGTAACTACTGTTCCATCGGCAGAAACAGCTACATCATTTGTAACGGTATTGTTAGCAGTTTTGCTGCCCACTCGCTGGTGTTTTTGTGCAAGTGTAAATTTGATTGGATCAACTGCCGCTTTTGAACGAAGGTAATAGATCCCCGTCTTCAAACCAGCCTGCCATCCGTAGAAGTGCATACTGGATAGTTTTCCAAAGTTTGGATTCTCAACGAATAGGTTCAAACTCTGACTCTGACAGATGTAGGCACCACGATCAGCAGCCATATCTATAATTACTTTCTGCTTGATTTCGTAAGCCGTTTTGTAAAGATCCTTCAAGTTTTGTGGAACCTCAGGTATGTTTTGAACGGAACCGTTTTCAGCCATTAACTGCTGCTTGAGTTCCTCGTTCCAGATACCTAGTCCAACTAAATCTTTCAACAAGTGCTTATTTACAACTATGTATTCACCTGACAATGTACGTCTTGTGTAGATATTTGCCGTGTAAGGTTCAAAACATTCGTTGTTACCTAAAATCTGAGAAGTCGAAGCAGTTGGCATTGGTGCAACTAACAGAGAGTTACGAACACCTGTTTTCTTCACCTTCGCTTTTAGTGCATCCCAGTCCCAACGATCAGACGGCGTTACGCCCCACATGTCAAATTGGAACTCTCCTTTGCTCACTGGCGAACCTTCATACGTTTGGTAAGCTCCTTCCTTTTCAGCAATCACTGCCGACTCCGCCATAGATGCGTAGTAGATGGTTTCAAAAATATCTTTATTCAACTGACGTGCTTCCGGGCTGTCGAAAGGCATACGCATCATAATGAAAGCATCCGCTAATCCCTGCACACCAAGACCGATTGGACGGTGACGCATGTTGGAATTTTTAGCTTCTGGAATTGGGTAATAATTGATGTCGATTACCTTATTCAAGTTACGGGTAGCAACTCTAGTGATGTCATGTAATTTTTTGAAATCATATTCGCCATCTGTGATGAACTTCGACAAGTTGATGGAAGCCAGGTTACAAACTGCTACCTCATCTTCAGAAGTGTACTCGATGATTTCTGTACATAAATTACTAGAACGGATCGTTCCTAAGTTCTTTTGATTTGACTTTCTGTTGGCAGCATCCTTATATAGTATATACGGTGTACCGGTTTCGATTTGTGATTCTAGAATGGCAAACCAAAGTTCTTGTGCCTTGATGGTTTTACGGGCACGACCTTCTTGTTCATACTTGTGATACAAAGCTTCAAACTCGCCACTGTGCTTATCAAATAAATCAGGTGCTTCGTTCGGGCAGAACAAGGACCATTCGCCATCCGCCTTCACACGCTCCATGAATAAATCTGGAATCCACATGGCATAGAATAAATCACGCGCTCTGTTTTCTTCCTTTCCATGATTCTTTTTCAAATCCAAAAAGTCAAAAACATCTGCATGCCATGGTTCCATGTAAACCGCAAATGCACCTTTACGCTTTCCTCCCCCCTGATCTACATAACGAGCCGTGTCGTTGAAAACACGCAACATCGGAATGATACCATTTGAGGTTCCACCGGTTCCTTTGATGTAACTTCCTTTAGCTCTCACATTGTGAATGCTCAAACCAATTCCACCAGCAGATTGAGAAATTTTCGCACAGCGAGTTAGTGTTTCAAAAATACCTGGGATAGAATCTTCCGTTGTACTTAGTAAAAAGCAAGAAGACAATTGAGGCTTAGGTGTACCTGCGTTGAAAAGTGTAGGTGTCGCGTGGATGAACCATTTTTCAGACATTAGATTGTACGTCTCAATTGCAGAGTCGATGTCTTCGCCATGAATTCCAACAGCCGCTCTCATGAGCAAGTGCTGCGGACGCTCTGTTACGTTACCGTCTGTACGTAGCAAGTACGAACGTTCCAGAGTTTTGAAACCAAAGAAATCGAAGCTGTAATCACGATCATAAATAATCGCAGAATCCAGTCTGTCTTTATTGGCTTTCATTATTTTGAAAGTGTCTTCACCAATCAATCCAGCTTTTTCGCCAGTCTTAGGATCGATGTATTCGTACAATTTCTTCATCGTACGGAAGAAAGACTTATCTGTGTTTTTGTGTAAGTTAGAAACGGCGATACGCGCTGCCAATAAAGCATTGTCTGGGTGCGTCGTTGCCATAGTTGCAGCTGTTTCTGCTGCGAGGTTATCCAGCTCTGTGGTACTCACTCCGTCATACAATCCTTGGATTACCCTTTTGGAAATTTCAATTGGATCAACGTACTGCTGATTCAAACCATAACAGAGTTTCTTTACTC
>JBGCDT010000074.1:0-9076 GCA_045105695.1 Saprospiraceae bacterium
AGATTCATCTTTTGGAAATCCATGTCGTTTACATTCAGCGAATTAACAGTCATTACTGTATCTGCAAAATTTTCAAATTGAAAACGAGACTCCTCAATATCTAACTGATCGACTTTGAAATTCCAGCCGAAGTATGGGAAAGCAAGTTCGCTTGTATCGAGTAGAATATCTTTGTTATTTTCTAAGTATAGCTTACTGGGTTTACTTTGTCGCAAAGAAGTTTTGGATTCTGACAATTGTAATTTCTCCGCTTTCAAGGTTTGCCCCACCAAATTCATTTCTTCAAAATCTATTTCGGCAGAAGCTAAGGAAGACTGCACATTCATTCCAGCGTAGTCGTCATCAAACTTGAAGTCAATATTTTCTAACAGTACACTTCCGATACCAAAAATCCATCCGCCTTCACTGGTCGTCGTGTCTACTTTTGCTGATTGTAATGTGTCCGATTTGGCAAAAGCTTCATTTAGAAAAGCAAAATTAAAAATAGAATCTGTGGCCGGACGATTGAGTTTTACCACTGCATTTTCTAATTCAATGCTATTCAGAAAAACCTGACTTTGCGAAAGCGACAATATTCCAATGTTAGCATCAATCGCCCCAGCGTAGACCAAGGTATCATTTTGCTGATCAGCAATAAATACATCCTGAAGAGAAATCGTCTTGAAAAATTTGATATCGACTTTTCCGATACGAACGTCGGTGCCGAGTGTTTGAGAGAGTTGTTCTGTGATTTTAGAAGTGACGTAAGTCTGCACTTTAGGAGACTGGAGTGCTAACCATAGCAATATAAAAACCGCCAGCAGGAGCAGCAGAAGGATAGCCATCCAACGAGCGATTTTCTTTGCAATCTTCATTTATAATTGTAGTCTGTAATGCTTTGCTTTAGAACGGGCAAGGTAGGGAATTTGTTCTTTGGTTTTTTAAGAGAAAGTTCTCGCTGCCACTTGCAGTGGCAGCGAGAACTTTCTCCTTAAGGCGAACTTTTTTTATTTCACGTAGACGGTCTTTTGATTAACGAATTCCAGAATTCCTTCTTTGGACAATTCTCTTCCATAGCCACTTTGTTTGATTCCGCCGAAAGGCAACCTTGGGTCAGAGCGCACAAAGTCATTCACAAAACAACAACCCGCTTCCAGTTTTTCAGAAGCGATATACTGCCCTTTTTTAATATTCTTAGTAAAGACAGCAGCCCCCAAACCAAAGATAGAATCGTTAGCAACGCGGATCGCTTCTTCCTGATCTTTTACACGAATGACTGAAGCCACAGGGCCGAAGAGTTCGTCATCGTAAGCAGGCATTCCGGGTTTTACATTGACCAAGATAGTAGGTGGGTAGAAAGCGCCTTTTCGTTTTGGAATCTTTGCGCCAAGTAGAATTTTTGCACCTGCTTCTAATGATTCTGTTACTTGTTCATGTAGCTCATCGCGCAAATCCATTCTAGCCATTGGACCGAGTTTGGTGGCTGACTTCATGGGATCGCCCATCTTGGCAGCCTTCATTTTTTTGTAGAATTCGCCGAGGAAGTTATCATAGATTTTGTCTACTACGATGAAGCGTTTGGCGCCAATGCAACTTTGGCCGTTGTTGATCAGACGACTCGTCGCACATGCTTTTGCTGCAGCTTTTAGGTCTGCATCTTCAAGGATGATGTAAGCATCGCTACCACCAAGTTCGAGTACTGACTTTTTGATATTCTTTCCCGCTATAGAAGCTACTGCACTTCCAGCAGGGCCACTACCAGTAAGTGTTACTGCTTTTACTTTTGGGTTTTCGATAATTCCTTTTACTGCTTTACTAGAAACTAAAAGTGTTTTAAATAAACCCTTTGGAAAACCCGCTTTTTCAAAAACTTCTTGTATTGCAAGGGCGCACTGTGGAACGTTGGAAGCATGTTTTAAGAGTCCAGCATTTCCAGCCATCAGAGTAGGAGCAGCAAAACGAAAGACCTGCCAGAAGGGAAAGTTCCAAGGCATAACAGCCAGTACCACACCCAAGGGCTGATAACTGACAAAGCTTTTCTTAGCCTCTGTCCTTACCGTTTTATTTTTTAAAAAACCTTTCGCATTATCAGCGTAGTATTTACAAACCCAAGCGCATTTTTCAACTTCTGAAATTGCATCTTTTAGCGGCTTACCCATTTCCAGGGTCATGAGCTTTGCATATTTCTTTTTGTTTTTCAACAAAATTTTAGAAGCTTTTCTCATCAGATTTCCGCGATAGTTGATGTGGTTGAGCTTCCAATGCTTATGCATTTCATGAGCTTCATCAATAGCTTTTTTAACTTCTTTATTGGATAGGGTTTCATAGGTTTCTATTTCTTTTCCATTGAATGGATTTATGGTAGTAACAGTCATTGTGTTTAGGTTTTATTTTCAAATATGCAATTGAACAACTTGACTTAGAAGTGAAAACATTTATTTTTAAATACTACCCTTTAGGATCCGAAGAACTTTGTTTTTGTTCCTCATCTCCTTGCCTAGTAGACGTTTTCATTTCTTTGTCTTGGTAATTTTTCAATTCAACAATATCCCCTGGCATATAGAATCCAGCTTTGTCGAGTTCTGTCAAAGACTCATTGATTGCTCTAGTCCGAATTTTATACCCTGGATATTTTGGGTTAAAAGTATCTAGCCAATATTTAACAGTAATATTGTAAGAACTGGAGTTCAGGTCACCAAGAGAAACAGTAGGCCCTTTGTCCCCTTCCAAAATTCCATCAACATTACTCATCGTTTTTTTAAGAATATCAATAGCTTGATCGATATTAGATCCATAGTCTAATCCAATATTGAATTCTTGTCTGAGGAAACCATCTATGGTATAATTAGTCACCGCATTCTTAACGATGTTGGCGTTTGGAATGTAAATGTCTTTACCATCAAAAGTTTTTATCTGAGTGGTTCTTAGGTTGAGGGAAATCACAGAACCTTTATGACCATTTAATTCGACCGTGTCTCCTACTCTGAATGGACGATCAAAGGCCAACATAATTCCAGCTAATAAATTTTCACCAATATCCTTAAAAGCAAAACCGATGACGATGGCACTTACGCTGGCTCCTGTGATAATCCCAGCGGCAATATCTGTTAGTCCCAAGATTTTCATAACGACCATTACGGCAAAAAGCGTGATTCCAATTTTCACCATACGTCCCAAAAACTTAGCAAGTAATGGGTCGTCCATTCGTTGCTGCAACTTATTGTTGACAACAACCTTACTTCTATTGGCGATCGTAAATAAGATTGCGAAGGCAATGGTTGCTAATAATAACTTAGGTAATAAAGCGACTAGGCTGTCGTAATAAGACAACATCGTGATCCAGAGATCATTTATGAATTGTTCCATTTAATTTTGATAAATTTTTATACGATTAGAAATTGGTTTGCGGGGCGAAGATAAGAAGCTATTTCTATGTTTAAGTATTATGCAAACCAGGCTGAGGACTTTGCTCAATTTCTTTAATTTCTACCTTTACAGCAAAATCCTGAGGAGGCATTCGCTCTCCTTTTTCTTTGATGTAGGAGAAAGTGAACACCGCTCCATACAAAACTATGATCGCCGCATAGAATACCCAGACCATAATGACCATCACACTTCCGGCTGCGTCATACAAACCCGCGACATTACTATTTCCAATATAAAAGCTAATCAGATACTTCCCAATGACGAAAAGCACACTTGTCAGAATTGCTCCAAACCAAGTGTCTTTCCACTTCAGCCTGGCGTCCGGAAGGAATTTGAAGATCATTGCAAACATCAAAGTGATAATAACGAAAGGCAATAGAATGGACGTTAAGAAAGTCATCAGCAAAGAAACGGAACCAAATAACTCTTGCAGATATTTCCCAAAAGCTTCTAACAATGCATTTACAACCAAGGAAGCCAGCAAAATAAAAGCGACTCCAATGACCAGCGTAAAGGATAACACACGGTCTTTTACCATTTTCAAAATACCCCAACCGCTACTAGGTTTTGGTTTTACTTTAAAGATTCGGTTGAGTGCGTTCTGCATCGTTACGAATACAGAAGTGGCTGTAAAAATTAGTACGACGCCACCTAGTACTGTTGCCCACAAAGTAGGTTCGAAAACATTCAATCTCTCGATGGTTTGTAACAATTGTTGCGCGCCATCTTCTCCAACGAGTTCTCCAATTTGATTAAAAATCGACTCTTTGACGGCTTTTTCATCGTAGAACCACGTGGTGGTAGAGATAATGATTAACAGCATAGGTGGCAACGAGAAAATCGTATAATAGGACAATGCAGCAGCATGAGTAAAAATATCATCATTGCTGAATTTTGATAAACTTTTAATGAGTACCTCTTTGTAAAATTTAATATTCTCAATAGTGGTATTCATAAAAAGTTATTGTCCTGTTATACGATTTGTTTCGTCTATACTTTCGTACAAATTTTACAAATTAGTTTTATTGTGGTTTAATATGAGGCGTTGAAATAGTTTGGGAAAAGGATGCAGGAGAAACACTAATAGTGATTCCACCTGCGATATATAATCTGTGCGTTTTATGCCATTCCATTGTCATAGCCATTGTTAATAGCTTCTGCCTTTGATCTAATGGTACGCTTCGCTCTGTCGATACCACTTTGGAAATCCTCTTGTACATCGTCTACTGTTTCTTCTGCTATGTCAGCCGTTTTATTCAGCTTATTTTTGACTGTCTGAGAAATATCGTCTGCCCAAGATTTTGCTTTTTCAGTTGTTTCAGATAACTTTTCAGAAGCTATATTTTTGTTCTTTTCGAGACTCACTTTCATATCTCCCTCTAATCTTTTCAACTGCTCTTTTGTTTTCTTCTGAAATTCTTGTCCTTCTTCAGACGCTAAAAAGTAACCAGCTACTCCACCGGCTAGAATTCCAAGACCTACTCCTACTAATACTTTGCTACTCGCTTTCATGATATTTAAGTTTTAAATGTTATTAAAAAATTATGCTCTTATTCTTCTTACTTTTGGATATACAATCCGGTCAAAGATCTTTTGTAATCGTTGGCTATGTTTAGCAAACTTTCCATCATCCATAAAAGACAGAGACTTTTTTATATCTATTAATTTATCTTTTTTTAGTTCCAACTGACTTACGTCAGAATCATATCTATTGGAATTTATCTCCAAACAGAGACGATCTAATTCTTTGTATAATTCGTTTTCGAATTGCTTTTTACTATTGTAGTGTTTCATTGTTTAATTGTAGTTGGATGCTTTATGGAGCTGTTAGTTCTGCACAATCATATTTTTGCTAATTTCTTTAAACTCAGCCTGAAACTGATCTCTATTTGCTTCCCACTTATCTTCATCCAGGCATTGAAATTTTTCAAACATCTCTTTGAGTTTGTATTCTTTCATTTTCAATTCATTGATACCTTCAATAGTTGGGTTACCAGGCTTCACATCATTCATCTTAGGTTTAGAACGGATAGA
This sequence comes from Saprospiraceae bacterium, assembly GCA_045105695.1. Lineage (GTDB taxonomy): Bacteria > Bacteroidota > Bacteroidia > Chitinophagales > Saprospiraceae > CALGLS01. The sequence goes on from JBGCDT010000074.1 coordinate 5,440, forward strand.
GGAAATATGTTCTCCTATTCGATTCAGCATAGCCGTTACTTCATTTTCAAAATTTTCTCTAGATCCTATTGCGTACATATTGATGGTTTTTTATCGTGAATTTGTACCAAAACGGATGAGGCTACTTGTTGTTCATTCGATTTAAAAAAGAAATAAAATTTATTTGATCATAATTGTAGAAAATCTTTTACCGAACATATACCTTCCACATCCTGTTCAGAAACAAAACAACCTACTATGTTAAGATGGCTCAATAGCTTCAAGCGTTTTCCTTATTTCTTACAACATTTATACGAGAAGACAACAACCAGTATCGCCTTTGTTCCAAGTATAATGGCCGCAGGTTTTTTCTTATTAACAGGGCTGATGATTTATCTTGAGCAACGAGGGTTAACTCAGTGGATGGGCGAGCATGTTCCTTCTTTCGTAATCATTAAGAGCTGGGAAGTCGCACAGAATATTCTGACAACATTAGTTGGCGCATTAATATCCCTAATGGTTTTTAGCTTTTCAATGGTAATGGTACTTTTGAATAATGCCGCTAGTAATTACTCTCCGAGAGTACTTCCTGGATTGATTGCAAATAAGTTTCATCAGTTCGTTTTGGGGACTTATTTAGGAACCATCACCTATTGCTTATTGCTCGTTATTAATGTTACGCCTTCCCAACCTAACACTCCCCTACCTAGTTTTTCTATTCTTCTAGGAATCTTCTTTGGAGTCACGTGCCTCATGCTTTTCGTGTTTTTCATTCATTCAATTTCAGAATCTGTTCAGGTAGATAAAATATTGACTGTCTTAAAAAACAAAACTTTGCACAACATGAAATATGGTCTTCTTTCTAAACAAAGTGATGTTCCTCTACCTGCCGATGCATCCTCTTGGCAGACTTACCCTGCAGATCGTTCAGGGTATTTAGTATCAATTGCACTTGAAGATTTGCAGGAGCTTTGCGAGAAGAATGAGCTACAAATAAACATATTGATCACTCAAGGAGCCTTTACATTAGAAGGGCTCCCTCTTTTTAGTTCTAATAAAACATTGGACAAAGAATTAGTGCATGCTATTCAGGAGGCGCTGGTTTTTAGCGAAAACGAAACCGTAGGAAGTGATTACAGCAAAGGGTTCAAACAGATCAATGAGATTGCAGTAAAAGCAATGAGTCCTGGCATCAATGATCCAGGAACAGCTATTGCTGCAATTAACCACTTGTCTATTTTATTTAAAGAGCGAATGAAAATTAAAAATACAGGAGCTGTAATTTTAGAAAAAAACGAAAAAGAAAGGCCTGCTCATATCTGGCCCAAAACAATTTTATTTGGAGAATTATTAGCAACTGCCTTAGCTCCTATCAGACAGTACTCCAGGCACGACAACACTGTTGTAATCAAACTGTTAGAAATGATTTACTTTTTGTCAAAAAAAGAAAATTGTAATGACAATGATCAGCGTGCAGCTTTAAAAAGAGAGGTGGCCATCTGGGAGATAGATACTGACGAACACATTACAAATAAAATGGATCGACAGTTAGTGAAGGAGTATATTGAAAAAATTGGACTGAGCTAGAGACTTGCTTCTACAAAAGTCAAAAATCAAGACTAGCAAAACCCTAGATCGTCATTGTCACTATACAAGCTATCGTTATCGGTACTGTGATTAACAGATCTGCGGAGAGAGAAAAGGCGTTGGAAAAATGATTTTAGAACTTTCATGGAAATATCAATTTGGGTTATCTAAATAAGTGTTTAATTTTTCTTTGTATCGCTATTAGTACATACGACTATCGCGTTCTTGCTGGATTTCTTTTTGGTAGATTTTTTTTCAACATCAGAAGAGTTTCCAAAAAAATCATCAAACATCTCGCTGTAATGGCTGTGTTTACTTTCTGTTATTTCCTTGTGTGGTTGTTTATTTATTAGAGACATTATATTTTCAATTTTAGTGATAAAAAAAGCGCAGAGCATCGGATTTATCAGTGATTGATACCCTCCCGTCGCTCTGCGCTTGTATTTTTTTTCAAATCATTTACTTAGACAACACTTAAATATTTTAAGAATACTTTTGTGTTCTACTTTGGTAAAGCAGAGGCATGCTGAAAATTATGCAGCCATCACTGTATTCACATCGTAACGTTGTCCAACTACATTTCTTAGTTTTTTACGAGCATAGAAGATTCTACTTTTCACAGTTCCCATTGGAATATCCAATTGCTCTGAAATTTCGTCGTACTGGTATCCTTCTACATACATCTTGAAAGGAATTTTATAACTATCAGATAATCCGTTAACCATACCAGTCAGCTCCTCCGTCATCATGATAGAGTGTACACTGTTCTTATCGTTTTTAGTCTCTACCATATATTCGACATCTTCCATAGGTCTAACGATGCTGCTTCTAAATTTTCTTTTTCTGTAGTGATTGATGTAAGAATTATACATAATCGTTGTAGCCCAAGATTTAAAGTTTGTTCCTTCTTGAAAACGATCTCTTTTATCAAAACAACGCATTAACGTTTCTTGCATCAGGTCTTTCGCATTATCTCTATTACGGGTTAGTTTCATTGAGAAACCAATTAATAAAGATTCTATTTTACTTACGTGTTTATTAAATTCAATTGTAGTCATGATAAGTGTTTTTAATTGTTACTAAATAAAAAATGAAATAAGAGTGTCAGGTGAGTAATGAACAAATTACATTCTCACTATATAATAATTGAAAAAAGTCTTGTGATTAAGCAGCCATTGGAGCGAGTCGAATGACCTTAGTTTCGAAGTTTTTGTTAATAAATGAGAAATACTTCTTAGTGACTTCGAAGTGCATCCAGTCGAGTATTTCGATTTCTTGTTTGTATTGTTTGAGTAGTTTTGGTTGTGGGGTTTCTATCGCGTTGTTCTGAAAAAGAGCTTCTGTAGCTATCAATCGCTTTACAAGATCTCTGGCGATTGACAATAGCTTATTGTTATGCTTTAGATACTCATCTGCCTGATCAGCTAAAGTATGATTATGATCACCACTGATCTGCATTAACTTACATTCTATCTTGACTAACTTCTGAACAGACATATCGACTGCCAGGATCATGCTTAGTATACCTTTATGATCTTGTTTGATTTTAGAAGCTATTGGATTGATAGAATGTGTCATGATAAAACTGTTTTAATTGTAATTAGCGTTTGTAAGTTGGATTTTTTGATTAAAAATATTTAATAATTTCCCTCACAAATACATCATTCAAATTACAATTGGCGTGCCAACTTTTTAAATACTTGATAATCAATAATTTACGTCTATTTTTGTGAAAAAACATTTCCTATATATCAGAAACATACTGATATATAGGAAGAAAATAATCGATTTTTCTGTTTAAACATTGATTTTAAAGACTAAACAAACAAAACAGATAACTGTGACATATAATTAGAGTAAAAATTAGTTATTGAAACTAAAGGAGAGCTGAGGGTCTATTTAGTATTCATCTCAAAAACACTCCTACTATTAGATCTTAATTTTGGATGCATGGGGCTACACCGTTAATATTTCAGATTAAGTGAATGCTCAAAATAATTAATAACCTATTACGGTCTCTTTTTCGATTACCCTTCGTCTTAAAAATACTCATTACCCTTAGGGGTAACTC
>JBGCDT010000075.1:0-9477 GCA_045105695.1 Saprospiraceae bacterium
GTGAAATCATTTTTGTTCTGATAAACCAAGGCCATATTATCAAAAGCCATTGCTTCCTGTTCTTTGTAATTAACATCCTTAGCCAGATCCATCGCTTGCTGCGCATAATCTGCAGCAGCTACACGGTTTTCCGCTAGAAGCGAAGCAGCAGAGAGGGCATTCAGCGTGGCCGCTTTTTCAGCGCCTTGCTGTGTTCCAACTTGTTTTAATAATTGATCAATGGAATTTTGCTCAGCATTTACTGTAGTAGAAAACAGTAAAGCAATAAAGAGGAGCGTCAGGAGATTTCTCATAATAGATGACTGAAATTCAGAGCATTAAGTAATTTGTTTGTGCAAAACTTTAAGTCCCGATTTAATACATAGACAAAAAGTAATATTACAAATAATCAAATTTGATGCCGAGTGAATTTCATCTAGCAAAGAAACTGTAGTAAAAATAAGAGAGAATTGATTGAGTGCTTAACATGTCTTTTTCTTGGGATAACCGACACTACCGACAGAAATATCGACAATGGCTCAGAGGCGATGCTTATCAGATTGGCCTTCCTCCACGTACCATTTTAGTGCTTTGTTGAAAGCCATGCAAAGCGCCTTATGATAATTTCGAAAAAAAGATTCCGGCATTAGTGTACTCAGAAATCCACTATTTGTCATAGTCGTTTTCAACAAAGTCATTTCATCACTAGCCAGACTTAGCTCAAAGCGATGACTAACACTAAAAAGTAAACCACCCAGGGCTTTCGATTCCCAGCCTAACAAATGGGGCTCACGATAATCAGTGATCTTATATCTTCTTTTAGTTACTGGCGGTTTATTTGCATTTTTCAAAAAACCAGCTACTTTTTCGTCCATAAAAGGTAAAGCTTCTTCTACATCCAAATCAACTTCAATAGTAAGCTGACCGCCTAGCTCTACAAATCCTTCGATGAAAGAATAGATCGGATTCCAATTTTCATACTCATGAGAAGCGAGTAGTGTATGCCATACAAATTCAGGAAGTGCTTTTATCGTAATGCTTTCTGTGACTGTACGCATGATTATTATTTTTCAGTTAGTTGTATTTTGAGGCCTTCCCAGGCGAGTACTGCGCAGCTTCTTCTTTCTGGAAAATCATCTACTGCTTCGAAGGCGGAGAATAGGTTTTCAGCATTCTCTTTTCTATTAACATTATCGACATGGTTGATGAATTCTTTACAGCGTTCGACGGCTTCTTCTTTTGTTTTTCCAATCAGATTTTTAGTCAGAATGGAAGTGGAAGCTTTTGAGATGGCACAGCCGTAACCATGGAAATGAGCGTTTGTAATTGTATTGTTATTAATCTCCAGATACAAATCATAACGGTCTCCACAAAGTGGATTATTAGCCTCCATCTGAAAACTTACATCCTCTTTTTTCTGAAAATTAAAAGGGTTTTTATTGTATTGAAGAATAACTTCCTTGTATAGGTCTTTTAATTTTTGATTCATTGATTTGTAATAATTACGACTCCCAAAATGATTTAATTCCTTTTAGAATTGCTACAAATTTATCTACCTCTTCTTTAGAATTATAAATAGAAAAAGAAACCCGAATGGTAGCCTCCACACCAAGATGATCCAACAGCGGCTGCGTACAATGATGCCCCGCCCGTACCGCAATCCCCTCCGCTCCTAAAAACTGCGCAACATCATGAGGATGAACGTTCTCCATTACAAAAGAGACAATTCCAGTTCTATTTTTAGCTTCACCAATAACGCGGACTCCTTCTATCTCAACCTGTCCACTGCCGTTAGCCAGGCAGGCAATACTTTCACGTAGGTACGCTCCCAAATTTTTAATATGCTGAACAGCTTCGATTTTATCTATGTTTTCACAAAAATCAATAGCCGCTCCCAAACCAATTACCCCAGCGATATTCGGCGTCCCAGCTTCTAAAACATGAGGGTAATTTAAAAATTCAGTTTCCTCAAAAGTTACTTTCCGAATAGCTCCTCCCCCGAAAACCACAGGTTTCATAACAGTATGCTTACGTGGATGAACATAGAGCATTCCGACTCCAGTTGGGCCAAACATTTTATGCGCAGAACAAACATAGAAATCACAATCCAGTTCTTGTAAATTCAATGGATAAAGGCCTGCACTTTGCGCTCCATCCACCAGCACCTGAATCGAATGCTTTTTCGCAAAAGCTATTATCTCTGACAATGGGTTGATCGTTCCTATCGAATTACTAATCGCAGTGATGGCCAACAACTGAGTCCGCTCATCTAATAACTCAGGAAGTTTTTCTAACAATAGTTCTCCGTCTACATTCACAGGAATGATTCGTAAGTCTGCACCAACTGATTTAGCCAATTGTTGCCAAGGAATCAAGTTCGCATGATGCTCCATCGCGGAGATGACAATGTTGTCTCCTTCTTGAATTTTATTTTTCAAAAAACCATTGGCAACGATATTAATTCCATCTGTAGTTCCTTTTGTAAAAGCAATACAATTAGAATTTGCTGCACCAAAAAAATCAGCTGCTTTTTGTCTAACTTCTTCATAGGCTGCTGTCGCCTTTGCGGAAATCGGATACACTCCTCGGCTAATATTAGCGTTTTGAGATTCGTAAAAATCACTGATGGCTTTGATGACAGAGGCCGGTTTTTGAGTAGTAGCTGCATTGTCGAAATAGACCAAATCGGGGTGATTGGTGAAGATGGGGAAGTGGGTTTTGATCTTAACTGGGTTCATTATATGTAAACAAACAGTGGTTTGAACCTTAGGTTTGTGAAATGACGTAATATAGTTAAGATTAATTATTCAAGAAAAGTTATTTTCGCATTTGGAGAAAGGAGATTAAAGTTCAAATTCCTTCGACTGTAAAAATATGCGAGGCTTCTATTTAGCTTTGCGACCTCCGCGAAGATGGCCTTGTGTAGAGCTAGAGTTCGTAAAGCGGTCTAGAGGAAGTTTTCATGTGAGGAAAAAAATCATCACTTTACGAGCTGTTGCCTAACCGCCTAACCAAATCCGTAAAGGCAGGCGCAAAATTAGGATTCAATCAATAAAAAATTCACCAATTCAACCATTACAACATGCAATACAAAAGACTCGGAAAATCCGGCCTCCAAGTAAGCGCACTCTCCCTCGGCAGCTGGCTCACCTTTGGTAAACAAATCGGCGACGACGTGGCGGAAAAACTCATGCACACCGCCTACGACAAAGGCGTCAACTTCTTCGATAACGCAGAAATCTATGCGCGTGGAAAATCAGAAATTGTCATGGGAAAAATTCTGAAAGATTCAAAGTGGGATCGGAGCTCTTACCTCGTTTCCAGCAAGGTGTTTTTTGGAGATGGTGGGAAATTACCGAATCAAACCGGATTGAATCGTAAGCACATTTTCGAGGCTTGTGAGGCAGCACTGAAACGTTTGCAGGTAGAATATCTGGATTTGTTTTTCTGCCATCGACCTGATAAAAATACGCCGATTGAAGAAACCGTCTGGGCAATGAATCATCTGATCCAACAAGGGAAAATTCTGTACTGGGGAACCAGCGAATGGTCTGCTCAAGAAATCATGGAGGCGCACATGGTAGCACGTGATTTACGATTGATTGGCCCTACAATGGAGCAGCCGCAGTACAATATGTTCGAGCGACAAAAAGTGGAAGTGGACTTCAGTCAAATTTATAAAACGGTTGGTTTGGGAACGACCATTTGGTCGCCACTCGCCTCTGGTGTTTTGACTAATAAGTACGTTGATAAATTTCCTAAAAAGACGAGATTGAGTATGGAAGGCTTGGAATGGCTGAAGGAAAGATCACTCACTCCCGAGCGTTTGAATATCACTAGAGAGTTAAATGACTTGGCGGATGATCTTAATACTTCACTTGCCAAATTGGCCATTGCCTGGTGTGCGAAAAACCCGAATGTGAGTACAGTAATTTTGGGCGCTTCTAAAGTTCAGCACTTGGAAGAGACCTTGGAATCCTTGGATGTTATTCCTTTATTGACGGAGGAAGTGACGGAACGGATTGAGGGGATTTTGGATAATAAGCCAGAGGGGCCTATGTTTTAATTTAGGGGAAGAGAGGTTGACGGGGCACGGGTAGAGAGGTAATTCGCCTCACCAGTCTCCTGTCTCCCGTCAACCGCTCACCCAATAAAAAATATTAATGCGACACGAAAAAAAATACAGAATAGAAGACGCCACCTACTCAGAGATACTCCACAGTTTAATTACCTCTCCAGCAGCTTTCAAAGAAGCGTTCCCTGATCGTTGGGTCAATAGCATTTATTACGACGATGTGATGTTCAGCGCCTTTCATGAAAACCTTGCTGGAATTTCTAAAAGATTAAAACACAGAATCCGCTGGTACGGAAAAGACATACAGATCGCTAATAAACCAAAGCTGGAATTGAAGATCAAAAACCATGAGTTGGGAACTAAGGAATTTGTACCTGTTCCTGACTTTAAAATAGAGCCAGGTTTCGATGCAAGTGCATTGTTATATAATGCTTATCCGAAAGGACATTCTTTGCATCCCGTAGTCTTGGTTCGTTATCTGAGGACTTACTTGGAGAGCTACGATCATAAGTTCAGAGCGACCATAGATCGAGAGTTGCAGTATTATTTGTATCAGGGGAATATCTTTTTTCAACACTCCCCTACCCTTGATCCAGCTTTAATTTTAGAAGTAAAATTTGCTAAAGAAGATAGAGAGGAGGCCGATTATTTATTACAGAAAATTCCTTTTCGATTGACGAAAAATTCAAAGTATGTTAGTGGAGTAATAGGAAATTATTAAAGAGGCAATCTAATTCATTTCTATTTTTATATAAAAACGTATCTTGCAGCATCAACGCTACAAATATGCGAATATCTACTCTTCTGCCCTTATTCTTTCTTAGTCTTCTCTTCTGGAGTTGCTCAGATGATACCAAATCATCAACGCTACAACTCAATCCTTTTCCTAACAAATCCTACGAAAAAATAATAGCCTTCAAAATGAATGGCGATAACTTAAACGTGATCAACGACCAAAATAAATTGTCCAATGGCGTTGTCGGAGAGGGTGTTGTTTTGACTAAAGACCAGGAGACCAAACTACTCGCTATCTATAGAAGCGAAGAATCTTACGGCTCTGATTTCTATCGTTGCTTCGAACCGCATTTGGGTTTTGTTTTCTATGATGAGAACGAACAAATTGTTGCCCATTCTACCGTTTGTTTTCTATGTAACTGGATGCGGACATCCCCAGACATCGGAGGAAATATTTTCAGTCGAAAAGGCGCGCAGGAGCTTGTTGAACTGGAAGGAGATATTTTTGATGTGCTTTAATTTACTATTTTTCACCTCTGAGGCATTTCATTTCCAGCCTTACTTTTTCATAAAAATATAACCCGCTTTTGTTGCTCCCCAGACTTGCTCGTCTTTCTCATTAAAACCTTGGTCCCAACTTACAATTCTATCTTTACTGATTCTTACTTTTGAAGTTGCATAACTCGCTCCTCGTAAAGTACTTCCGCAATCCTGCTCTCTCGTACTACCAGTATAATCTCCGTCTAATTTCATCAAAAAGACACCACAACCCTCTCGTTCTTTTAGAATTGATTCATCGAAACCATCAAAGAAAGAAGTGTCTTTCCATTTACCAATAAACTGCTCAGGGTTTTCCATCGTGAATACCTTACTTTCTATCAGTTGGTCGTTAACTGCTTCTAACTTGTAAATACGCTGGCGATAAGGTTTGTCTGGATTAGCAGTAACGGCTTGCTCAACATAGAGATAATGTCCATCTCGGTTCTCCCAAATTGGATACATGTGCAAAGAAATATCATAATAGGTGGAATCTTCAGCTGCCTGCTGACTACTATCAAAAGAACCAATCATCATTGGTTTGAGTTCAGCGAGTTGATTGATACTATTGGATTTTTTCGTTGCTCTTTTAGTTCCGCAGGAAAATAACAATACAATTACAAATAGGAAAGAAGTGTAGCGAAGGTAGTTCATGTCAGGTCTCTTTTGTGAAAATACGAAGAGACTAATTTAGGAAATAAATTCGGAAGCCTTATCGAATCCAATCAATAGTGGTTGGAAAACTGGTTTTTTCTATATAGATCAATGCGTCATAAGTCTTTGACAAATTGATTTCCATCAAAGTAGTTTGATTCAGATTATAGGATTCTGAAATATCCGTTCGTATCTGAAAGGGCTTGCGCAATAGACTTTGAGTATCTCTATCGTTCTCTAAATTTTGCTTGATATCAAAAACTAAGTAAGGACTTTCAAAAGCTGCAAAAGCAGTCGTAAAAGAAATATTAGTTTCCCTAGGTAGCGTCCATTTTCCAAATCCATCAGGCCCGAAAGAACCGAAGCTACCTTCATTGAAAGTAAAACCAATGCCGTAGTATTGTTCTCCTAGTCGTTGTTGTAAATAATGTCCCAGTACATCATAACCATAAACAACAGATTCTTTTGTCACATGACCATTATGCGCCCAAAGTACCAATTGGCGATTTTTATTTTGTTCTTCTAGTGCCCACATTACGTTACGTGTAGAAAACAAGTCTCGGAGTTCTACTTGTAAATAAAATTCGTCTTGTGAAATATAAGTCGCAAACTGACGAAAGATTTCTGTGATTCGTAGCGCGACAGAAAATGAAACACTGTCTTTTTCCATTAGGAGGTTTTCATGCTTTTGCAAAAATTGATTAGCAGAATAATACAGCTCCCAGTAGTCTCTAACCTCACTTTCATTGTAGTTTTGAAAAGCAATATTTTTTCTTTCTTCTGATAGTAATTCGAGCAAGTCGTCGGCTTTGACTTCCGCAAAGCGAATGTATTTTTTGAGCCAATCAATGTTATTAGATACTGCTGTCATTTCCATCCCATAAATTTGGAAAGGCGCCTTTCCCAAAAGGTTATGTTTACGTATATCAAGTAGTAAATTTTTGAATTCTTCTGTACGATAAGTAAACCATGCAGAACCTGCAACCAAAGTATCTAAGTCACCTTTTCCATGGAGCACGTAGTCATTCCAAAGTAACGCTTGTCCGAAATCTACTTCCAGCACCAAACCATCAAAACCTTGCTCCATCAATACGGAGATAATCTGATGTTTGAGTTCGTAACATTCCTTGGTGTAGTGAGAAACTTCACCTAAACCGATGATGGTTTTATCCTTGGCAATAGCTCTGACAAAATTTTTCAGTACATCCGCCTCCATCGTTTCAAAGGTGTGAATATATGGCCTGGATGATTCCATAATGCGATCCTGCGCATTTCCCGAAAGGCTAATAATAAAACAAAGTGCAATTACTAAATATCTCATATTCAATTATTTTTTAAAAGTTGGAGAACCTGATTCTCGGAGCGTAATGATACCATCGAAACGTTCAACAGGTATAAAATTAACCACTCCGCCGTTCTCCATTTCAAAGGCACTGACCTCCTCGAACAACCAAGCGTTTGATTTATTCTTAGATAGATTTGAAAGGTCTAAAAAGCTGGTGTTCTTTTTTGTAGCCGTCATCTTCTTGGAAATAAACGTTGAATCTATCTGCTCGAAATCTACAAGTTCTCTATCCCAAAAACGAAAGGCTGTTCCTTTGTTGGCAAACAAACCCAGGGCGTAATATTCCTCTCCGTAAGTTTCTTTTAAAAAATGCCCCATCCATTTATAATTTGGATTTCGGTTTGCTTTTTCTAAATGTGCATTATGTGCCCAGATGATTACTTTTTTGTTAGGATATAATTCTTCGATTAGCCATTTGAAATTTGCAGCCATTAATTCATCACGTAGTAAAGAACCGTCATATCTATTTTCGTAAGAAAGATCAACAGAAGCTAGAAAAGAATCCAGTGTTCTAATCATAACTTGAAATTGCAAAGCAGTTGGTTTTTCACGCTCAAGAATGACTTCCTCATGCTTTTGCAAAATACGCTTCGCTTCTCGAACCGTTTCCGAAAAAGAATTTCTGCATTGGATATACCCCAGAGAATCATCTTGCCGCATAGCTTGCGCCATTTTATAATAGTACGATAATCCTATGTCAAGAGTATCTGTAAATGTATTGCCTGACTGGCTTGTGTTAACAGACGGATTATAACTTTTCAAAACTTCTTTTAATTGACTCACAAAATAATTCGAAGACCGCTGTGTATCAAAACCAGCATAAATTAACGGTCCGTCTGAATTACTTTCTGACTTTAGGTATTCGAATAACGGTTCGATCTCTTTGCATTGAAAATTCTGGAAAATGGTTTGTTTCATCAGTTCTTGAGAGGACAGTGAATCAATATTCATCCAAGCCAAATTCACATCTCCAAGCCCAGCCTCAAAAGCCAGTATCTCGTAGTCATGCTCCCGGTGCAGGTATTTGACAAGTTCAGATTTCAAAGTATAAAATTCCCCAAGTCCGTGGGTACTTTCGCCAATAGCGATGATTTTTTTATTTCCGATCTTCTTACCTAAAGCTTCAAAGTTGTAAGTATTACCTGGCTTTAGTTCATGAGTATTTTTGCTTAACCAATCGGATTGGCCGCAGGCAGTTGTACAAAAAAGTAGAATAAATATAAAGCCGTTGAGTTTCATATTACATAGTTACGATATTTTTTTTCGCTTCTAAAAGATAGTACAGCAACGCAGTATGATAGCGATGAACGCAAGACACAAGAGTTGAACGCAAGTTTGTTTTCCAAAGAAAAGCGATATACGACGCCTGCTCTTGTCACTGATTCACAATGCTTTAAAAGAAGGCTTATCTTTGTCTTATGAAATCGCCAACTATAAGTTTGTATTGGGCTTGCCAGTTACTCGGCTGGGGATCGGTAGCGATGTACTGGTCTTTTTTTACGTTCAATAATCCAGCGTTGACTAAGCCTGAAGCTTTACTTTCTGTAACGCTTTCATTTCTAATGGTGGTTGCGTCAAGTCACGTGTACAAATTGTTATCACATCGTTACGGTTGGCATTCAAAACCAATTAGTAAGCTTTTACCTATTATGGTTTTAGGTACATTGGCTTTGCTAAGTATCTACATGGTTTTCAATTTTACGCTAAGTGTTTTATTGTATCCACTTCCGCTAAACAGAACGACGTTTGTTAATACAATTCCAGGGATGCTTACTGGCGGGCTTCGCTACAACGCCATCTGGATTTTAGCTTTCCATCTCTATCATTATGCAAAAAGAGAAGCTGCCATTGAGATAGAAAAAACAAGGTTAGAAAATGAAGCCATCAAAGCACAACTTCACCAGTTGACCGCAGAACTCAATCCACATTTTTTATTTAATTCTTTGAATAGTATAAAAGCCTTAGTCAACCTCGAACCAGAAAAAGCGCGCCATGCAATTGTATTGTTATCAGAAATTCTACGACATGCTTTGCAGAGTACAAAACAGGAAAAGATCACTTTAGAAGAAGAACTACAACAAGTCAAAAAATATTTGGAGTTGGAAAAAATTCGTTTTGAGGAACGACTGACTTATTATTTCGATATTAGCGT
>JBGCDT010000076.1:0-24755 GCA_045105695.1 Saprospiraceae bacterium
CTATGTTCTGTCATATTAGGTCTTACTATATATCCTTTAGGAACTTTAACTACAACATCTGTATTTGGAAGGTTGTACTGAAACTGAGAAGCTAGAAGGGTAGGGAAGTCCCCAGTAGGCTCCCCTGCAATAGTTGCAAAATTGTAGTCTTGAATCATAGCTGCAGTTACAGCAGCCATTGAATATGAATGTCTATTAATTAGAATATAGGTTTTTCCTGAAAATCGCTTTGATTTATCCTGTGGTTCGTAATTTTCAAAGGGATACTCATAAATTTCTCCGTTTCTCCGTTCTAATATTTCTTTAAAATAAATATCAGTAGTGTCACCGTTTAGACGAGTTTGTTCTTTAAGAATTTTACTTGTTTTTAGTGTGAACTTAGAATTCCATTTAAAAGGTTTGTTGGCAAAAAACGAGACTAAATAGTCACTGAATTCATTGTGGCCACCAGTGTTATTTCTGAGATCAATAATTAATGTATTGTTATTTTTAATGTTTATTTCAGCGAAAACTGAATCAATGAAAATTTTATATTCTTCTTCATCTCCGCTAAAGTTTCCAGGTTTGATATAAGCCGCATTTGTGTATATTTTAAAAAACCTATTTGGATTTATTATGTCGTTTCTTTTTGTTTCAAAACCATTTATTAAATCTATGGCATCGGTCTCGATATCAATTGTATGTTCTCCCCTTTTGATAGATATTTTAAAGGAGTCTTTCTTCCCATAGATCTGCCAATATAATCTTGGGAATGACCAAAATTCTAGTTTAGCATTTTTGAAATACGGAGTTTCAGCAGATAGATGAGAATGAATTGTTTCTATTATTTTTTCTATTTTGATATCAGCAATAGCTGCTATTTGTTGACCTTCCTTAAGCATATCATTACCAGAATAATTCTTTCTTATATAAGCTTTACCGTCTTCTATCGCTATCTCTAAGGGGAAAACGGTCCCACCATTCATTGCATAATTTCTATAGGAAGTAATAGGGAAGTCAATCTCTGCATGACCAGTGTTAGCTTTTGAAATTACTTGTTGAAAAAGAGAAGTCGCCTGTAGTAAACTTAAAGAATCTTGAATAACCGATTTCTTGATTTCAAGGTAGTTGTTAGTGAATTCTTTTTTACTCGTATAAGTATATAAGTCGTAATGTGTATTCTCTAACGATTGGTAGAGAAAGTCCAGGTCCTCTATTATACTTTTTTTATCAAAATTTTGAGAAAAAAGAACGGCTGGAGTTAAAACTAGAGAGATAACAATTAAAATAAGATTGTTTTTCATTGTTGTATTTAATTATCAGACGATTTCAAAAGCGAAATTGTTACAGGTACAACACTAAACTCAACAGAATGGTATGAAATGCGGTGGGAAAAATAAGTAAAAAGGAGAACTGATTCCAGGATCAGGGATGTGGAGTTAGTTATTCTGTGACCTGACGTAGGTATGATTTTTATGTATAGCCCACTCCGTATTAGCGGGGGGGAGAAGCACTCCAATCAATTTATTTATCGGAGACATCTCCTCAATTACTGATGTTAACAGCTGTAATCAGTATTGTCATGGTATCTGTGACTGGACTAAAGAAATATTTTAGGTAGTTTTCATAAATTCTGATACGATTATCTGTGAGGTGTATTATGCTCATCCGATTCTAACGGTCGTAATATGCTTGGGGGCATTCTTCTTTTGGAATTTTAGCGCATTTGTAATTAGGTTCTGAAAAAGAACCTGTAGTAAATTTATGTCTCCTTTTATAATGAGTAAATTATCGCTGATTATTTTTTTTTGATGAAGTCTGCTCAAATACTAAAAGGTGTTTTCTGTTCACTCTACTTTGTCTTGCGTTTTTCTTATTTTTACAACTAAAAGAGCAAGGTGAGAAAATACTACGGAAACACTTGGTGGGGTAAACAGTGGCTTAACGCCCTAGCAGACATTGACTACTCCAACCGCCTGCCCCGCGGTCGCACCTACGCGAACAAAGGGTTGGCCCGAGACATACGTATCCACAATAATAAAATTACGGCCAACGTACAAGGTACACAACGGGAGCCGTACCGAGTCAGCTATACTGTTCCTCCATTTACCGCAAGGGAAAAGGCAGCGATCATCGAATTAGTTACCGCCAATCCACTACACCTCTCTCGATTACTAAACCGCACTTTACCGCCTGAGCTCAAAGAACTCTGCGATGTTCGAAATGTAAAATTATTTCCTAATAACTGGAACGACCTCGAAGGGGAATGTTCTTGCCCCGACTGGGCTGTTCCTTGTAAGCACATGGCTGCTGTACTCTATCTCATAGCCAACGAAATTGACAAAGACCCTTTTTTGGTTTTTCAATTGCATGGCTTCAACCTGTTCAAAGGGCTGGAAGGAATCGGTTATACAACAGAAGGACAAAAGGAAATTTCCATTCTTCCAACAATACATTTACAACAGCCTTTTACAAGCAATCGATTGGTCAATGACTGGGACGAATCTGTGTATGAACAAATAGACTTTTCGCGCCTCCCAGAGTTGCGAGAAGATCTCTTGGCAATACTTCCGGAAAAACCTGTTTTTTATCCTACGGGTGATTTCAAAAAGATCATGGCCATGGCTTACACGGCTATCGCCAAACAAATAAAAAAAGAATTAAAGGCTGAACAGACTGCAGAAGTTGAAGTGGCTAAGGTAGATGTAGTGGAGGATGTAGAAGTATTGTTAGATGAAGAGATGGATTTCCTAAATGCGACTTTGAGGAATAGCTCGGGTAAGACGATTTTATCTTTTGATGAGCAAGCCGAATTGATGAACTGGGTGGCGAATATTCCAAGGACTAACTTATCGAATTATTCTCATGCAGTTAAAAGTCTTTGTCTGGTCTACGATTTTTCGCGGAAGCTGGCAGAGCATTCAGCCTTTATTCCCCAACTACTACGCGTGGGGGTAAAGCATTACAAAGTGCGTTGGATTCCTGCGTTATTAAACTCGGTTATCAGTAGTATTCACGCGGGGATTCAGTCTATTATAGCTACTGATTTGTTGTTTTACAGAAATGGAAAAGAATTGTCAGAGCCAATAGACGATGACCGTTCTGTAGCTTTGGTTTCTCTTTTTCTAAATCATTTGGTGAAAACGAACCATAATTTACAATATCGTTTTGGAGAGCATGAAATCGGTCATTTGTTTTTTAATGGAACAGTGCTGGCTTTTTCTAATTATGAAAACAAGGAATATCCAAACGCCATTCAGCTCTGGCTAAATACTTTTTTTATAGTAGAAAAATCTTTTGTCCCTGTTATTCAGGTGGATGATTTGGACGGGGAAGGTTTTGAGGTCAATGTAGCGGTGCAGCGAAAAACGAAGAAGGTTTCTGCACCCGTTTCGATAGCGGAAGTTTTGACAGAGAGCAAATTTGCGAATATCAGAATGGACGTTTTGCGCGATTTGGCAGTGCTCTCGGAATACTTTCCACAGATCAATGACATCGTAGCAACGAGAGGGGAGGAACCTGCTTTTTTTGACTCAGATGATTTTGTAAAAGTATTGTTTAAAATTCTACCGACCATTAAATTGTTTGGTATCAAAGTGCTGTTGCCAAAAGCTTTGCGTAAGTTGATGCGCCCACGTCTGTCTATGAAGGTGGAGGCCAGTGAAGAGTCGGCAACAGTGTCCGGGATGTCCATGTTGAATATGGAAGAGATGTTGAAATTCCGATGGAAAGTTGCGTTGGGCGAAAACACAATTCCTATCAAAGAGTTTGTGAAAATGGTGGAACAATATTCTGGCATTGTAAAACTGAACGACGAGTATGTGTTCTTCGAGGAAGCAGAAATCAAAGCGCTTTTGGATAAACTAAAAGATCCGCCAGAGCTGGATGCAAAAGCATTGTTACAAGTCGCATTGACAGAAGATTACAACGGTGCAAAAGTAGAACTGGGTCAAAAAGTCAAAAAGCTGATGAATCATTTGCTGCGTGGAAAACCAGCTGAGGTTCCCAAAGGTTTGCTAGCAACTTTACGGCCTTATCAGTTCAATGGTTTTCAGTGGTTGTATAAAAATACTAAGATAGGTTTCGGTTCTGTGATCGCAGACGATATGGGACTTGGAAAAACCTTGCAGGTCATTACGACTTTGCTAAAGCTAAAAGAAGATGGCGAGTTCGAAAAGCAAAAAGCACTGGCCATTGTTCCAACTACTTTATTGACGAATTGGCAAAAAGAGATAGAGCGTTTTGCTCCTAGTTTAATAAGTCATATTTATCATGGTCCCAACCGTGATTTAAAACCGATGAAAGATGCTGATGTAATGCTTACCACTTATGGCGTGGCTCGTTCTGAAACTGCAAAATTGCAAAAACAAAAATGGCTAGTCATCGTCATTGACGAAGCGCAAAATATCAAGAACCCGGGAACGGCTCAAACCAAAGCCATTAAAAAAATAATAGCCCCAGTCAAAATTGCGATGAGTGGAACGCCTGTAGAAAATCGACTGACTGAATATTGGAGTATTTTTGATTTCAGTAATAAAGGTTATCTCGATAATTTAAAAACATTTAAACAGGAGTTTGCTAAACCGATAGAAGTAGATCGAGATTTACAAAAGTTGGATCGCTTTCGCAAAATCACAGAACCGTTTATTCTTCGCCGCTTGAAATCTGATAAAAGCATTATCAAGGATCTACCTGAGAAAATCGAAACGGATCAATTTTGCGAACTCACTCCAGCTCAGGCCGCGCTCTATCAAAATGTGGTAGACACTACTTTAGAAAATATTGAAAAATCGACTGGTATTCAACGCAAAGGAATGGTGCTGAAGATGATCACGGCACTAAAACAAATTTGCAATCATCCACGTCAGTTTCTCAAAAAGGGAAATACCGATCCAACGGCTTCTGGCAAAACGCAGATGCTCTTCAACCTCATGCGTCCCATTCTTAACAACGGAGAAAAAACACTCATCTTCACACAGTATCAGGAAATGGGCAACCTGCTCACGGAGATGCTAGAGGAAGAGTTTCAACTCCGTATTCCGTTCCTGCACGGAGGTGTTTCCCGAAAGGGCCGTGACGAAATGGTAGATCAGTTTCAAAATGACAGAGCGACTCGGGTACTTCTACTTTCCCTAAAAGCAGGAGGTACCGGGTTGAATCTTACTAAGGCCAGCAATGTCATCCATTACGATCTCTGGTGGAACCCTGCCGTAGAAGCGCAAGCCACAGACCGGGCCTATCGTATTGGTCAGCAAAACAATGTAATGGTCCACAGGTTCATCACACAAGGTACTTTTGAAGAAAATGTAAATGAATTGTTACAAAAGAAAAAATCACTGGCGAATCTGACTGTAAGCACCGGAGAAAAATGGATAGGGGAGTATTCGGATTCTGAGTTACGGGATTTGGTGGCGTTGAGGGAATAGGAGAGATGAGGTGGATAAGGCAGATAGGTTTTTTCTATCGTTGACTCTTAAAAGTGGAGGAATGTTGTATCTCGTAGTAAGTGAGTTCTTATTACTCCATCTACCTCCTTACCTCCTCTACCTTACTAACCTCATTTCCAAAATCTAAGACAAGCAAATTTTCGTACTTTTGGAGTCTACTAAAAAAAAACTGTCATGGAATCGGAACCGCTTAAGAAGAAGAAAGATAAAAAGGAGAATAAGAAAAAGGCTACTAACTCATTGAATAGTAGTAAAAGTGCTCAAATGATTTTCAAAACAGCACTTCGTAACCATATTGATCTGACGAGTATCGCTGATAATAAGGCCAATATCATGTTGAGTATCAATGCACTTATTATTACCATTTCGATGCCTCTTCTTGCCGCACGGATTAGCGATAGTCCACAGCTCTTAATTCCTAGTGCTATCCTACTGTTGAGTTGTATGGTATCCATCATCTACGCGACATTAGCAACCAGGCCTATCGCCACGAATGGTATTACTACAGAGAAGCAAATCGAAGAAGGTAAGACCAATCTCTTCTTCTTTGGAAACTTCCATGCAATGAATTATGACAACTACAAACAAGGCGTAAAGCAAGTGATCGTAGACGATGATAAGCTAGACGATTCCATCACTCGTGATTTATTCTTTTTAGGTAAAGCGCTAGGGGAGAAGTTTAGGTTGCTGCGAGTTTGTTACACAGTATTTATGATAGGGATTGTGTTATCTGTTATTTCCTTTTCAGTTGTAGTCCTGATATTTGGAGGCTTTTAAAATAGGATTTCCAAAAGTCTGATGTTCATTAGATTCTATCTTAAGAAAGATCCCTGAAAAAAGATTCCTCAATGCTTGACATTTCCAATCAAGAATTCTATATTTGCCGCTCGTTACGACGAAGTAGCGGTTTTTAAGATAGATAATATGTTGAAAACTGTAGCTTGAAACGCCGGTTTTGAGTATCGTTAGTGACAGTTCGGGGTGTAGCGCAGTCCGGTTAGCGCACCTGCTTTGGGAGCAGGGGGTCGCAGGTTCGAATCCTGCTACCCCGACAACGTAAAAAAGCCTATCATCTCTTGGTAGGCTTTTTTTATGCATCAATACTTCAAAATTTCAGAGGAGTAGTGATCGCTGCCCTTAATCGTAAGCTTTCATCTCTCTATAGTATATCACTGTTTTTATTTCTGTATTCGTTAATCTAGCGTCAACTCTATTCTTCTTTGTGCAGAAGGGGTCTACTAAATCAGCACATACAAAGAATGTCAATATGCACTGTGATTTTGCAAAAATAGAGGTATTTCTTTTTGTTTAATCTTTTTTTGTTTAAAGTTGAACAAAAAGAGGGCAACCCTGTTTACATTGCAAAGAAACCTACACAGACATGAACTTAGAAATCCTTTATCAGCAGCTAGATCGAAATATCCCTTTCATTCAAGGGATGGCCACTAACCTCAGTAATGACTTTGACGTTGCTCGTTTTCTATATCAAGAGACGACTCATCAGGCTATTAAGAACAAGAAACATCTGCGAGAGGAGACACTCAAAGTCTGGTTGAAGACTACGATGAAAAGTATTTTTTCTAAGTTAAATACCAAGAGATAATTTACTGCTCATCCTGAGTTAAAATCCAAACTGTCTGTATGAAAACTACACTTCGCCTCGCTGCTGTTTACAATCTACTCTGGGGAGCCTGGGTAGTCTTATTTCCAAATCATTTTTTCAATTTAGTAGGAATGGAACCGCTCAATCATCCGATGGTTTGGCAGGGCATGGGTATGGTCATAGGGGTTTATGGTCTTGGCTATTGGTGGGCTTCTTATGATGCTGTCCGTCACTGGCCGATTGTTGCTGTTGGTTTTATGGGGAAGATTTTCGGTCCCATTGGTTTTCTGTTCAACTATCTACAAGGTATCGTTCCATTTCAATTTATTTATACTTTGATCACTAATGACTTTATTTGGTGGATTCCATTCTTTCTGATTTTAAAGAAGGTTCATACCCAAACTAATTGGAGTCTCACCACTGATGGAGCATAACAGTTGATATGTCCATAGCCATAATTCGCCTACTCTTCGACTTTGGATTACTCATCCTCATATGGATGACCCAACTTGTCGTTTACCCTTCCTTTACTTTTTTTCAAAAAAAAAATCTACTCGCCTGGCATAGTAAATATACACAACGAATAACTGTTGTCGTCTTACCCCTGATGCTGGGGCAACTACTGATTTCTGTTTTTCAATTGTGGGAAATCGTTAGCTGGTATACTATAATTTCTTTTGTTGTAATTTTGGTCCTCTGGGCATTTACTTTTCTACATTTTATACCACTTCATAATAAAATAGCAAAAGATCAATTCGATGATGCACTCTTAAAAAGGCTGGTCGATCGTAATTGGATAAGAACTTTTTTCTGGACCGTACTCTTTATTATTTCATCTATTGAACTCTTAAAAGAGTTCCGTTAAAATACCATTGATCTTAGGTTATCTATTTAGTCCAATAATTCATTATTCTTTAGCTCCACCTAGCGATAGCAATTTTTCTATTATCTTAGAACTTGTTTAAGTTTTATAATAAATAGTTCCCTATGATTTCTATTAGATCAGTTGCTACTATGGAGTACTTGCCCAGATTAATACTAAGCTCTGCATTCCTCTTTTTATCATTAATAGGTTTTGCCCAACAAAGCATAAACGGCACAGTAAACACCTCAGACAATAAAGAACTCTCCTATGTTAATATCGGTATCGTCGGAACCACGACGGGAACCGTTTCTGATGATCATGGAAAATTCACCCTCTATTTGAACGCTGTTCCCAAAGCTACTGATACGCTTCGTTTTTCAAGAATAGGATACAAAAGCCAATCTTTTGCCTTAGTCGAAATTAGCGAAGAATTGAATGTTTTATTGGAAGAAGAAGCTTTTGAATTGGATGAAATTGTTGTTAAGCCAAAATTTTCGAATACTAAGGTTTCAGGTCGTACAAAAGTCAAGGGGAAAATGCATGTTAACTTTTCTATTGCTAAAAAGCCAAGACAAAACCTCGGTTCGGAAATCGGTAAGAAGTTTAAAGTTAGACGAAAGAGAACGACGCAGGTGGAGGTTTTGAGATTTTATATTAAAAACAATAATTTCAGTTCTGCTAAATTTCGAGTACAGTTCTATTCTGTGAAAAGGGGGAAACCGCATAAATTATTATCAGACCGTGATATTATTGTTAATGTTAATGACAAAAAAACGGGATGGGTAGAAGTGGATCTAAGAGATTATGAAGTTTTGACCAAAAAGAACTTCATCGCAACTCTACAATGGATTGATGCCTCGTCCGATGGAACTAATCTCGCCATGCCCATTAATCTGCCCGTCATAGGAAGTCACCACTATTATAAATTTGGTGCGCAGGCAAAATGGAAGCACTTCCGTAACATGTCTGCGACGATGAATGTTACTTTGGCTTATTAATAAAACAACAAGACTGCTTCATGCAAAACCTCCTCAAAATAGCTCTCGCCCAAATCGCTCCAGTCTGGCTAAACAAAAACGCTACACTAGAGAAAATAAAAACCTACATCGCTAAAGCAGCTGACCAGGATTGCGGTCTCGTCGTCTTTGGGGAGGGGCTTTTACCTGGTTATCCCTTTTGGGTTGCACTGACCGATGGAGCAGTTTTCGAATCTAAAATACAAAAGGAAATCCACGCCCATTACTTGCGCAATGCTGTTCAGATAGAAGCTGGTGATCTAGAAAGTATTTGCCTCTTGGCCAAGGAGAAAAAAATTGCCATTTACCTCGGTATCATCGAACGACCGGCAGATAGGGGAGGGCATAGTATCTACTGCTCCTTGGTTTACATTAACGCTGAAGGGGAAATAAAATCTGTCCACAGAAAATTACAACCGACTTATGAAGAGCGACTCACTTGGTCCCCAGGAGATGGTAATGGCTTGCAAGTTCATCCACTCAAAGGATTTCATGTAGGTGGCCTCAATTGTTGGGAAAACTGGATGCCGCTTTCTCGAACAGCTTTGTATGGCTTAGGAGAGAATTTGCACATTGCGGTTTGGCCAGGCTGTGAAAGGAATACGGAGGATATCACTCGGTTTATTGCTAAAGAATCTCGCTCCTATGTTGTTTCTATTTCTGGATTGATGCGTAAGACTGATTTCCCTGAGGACACTCCGCACCTCGATAAGATTCTGAAAAATGCTCCTCAAACATTAGCAGATGGCGGGTCCTGTATCGCAGGGCCAGATGGCGAATGGCTTGTCTCTCCAGTTGTAAATAAGGAAGATCTTATCATTGCTACACTAGATGTAAACAGAGTGTTAGAAGAACGACAGAACTTTGATCCGATAGGTCATTATTCGCGTCCTGATGTTACTAAACTAATTGTAAACAGGGAGCGGCAGTCTGTTATTAAATTGAAAGAGTAGTATTTATAACAATACGCTTACATGAGTGGAAAAGTAGAAACTACGTTATATAAATGAGTGTCTTTTTCAATGGCCCGAAAGAGCTTAGTCTTTCAGGCCATTGAAAAAGAGATATCTAAAATCAAGTTAACTACTCCCAAAAAACATTATCTAAAACGATATCCATCGCTACAAATTCACCTGCAGCATCTTTGGGATTCCAAAGTGACAAAGGAAT
This sequence comes from Saprospiraceae bacterium, assembly GCA_045105695.1. Taxonomy (GTDB): domain Bacteria; phylum Bacteroidota; class Bacteroidia; order Chitinophagales; family Saprospiraceae; genus CALGLS01. The sequence continues at coordinate 10,081 of JBGCDT010000076.1, forward strand.
TATTATTTCAGTAAAATCAAGATCTATGAAATCACTTAGTGGAATAGTGTAGGTTACAAAACCATCTTGAGCATCTACAGGAGTATAGTCGATTAGGAAGACTGCGGCAGAGTTACCAGCAGCTTCTAGTTTAACTTCAGCATCATTCAATTGATCGGGCTTGCGGATAGAGAAAATTAGATTACCAGAAGAGTAGCTGCTGAGGTCTAATGGAGTATCCATTTGAAACCAACCACCTCCCCAGTTCCCTCCAGGGTAAGCAAACAATAAACTACTGTCTCCTTCGATAGCATCACCGGAAGTTGAAATCAGAGGTTCTCCCCCTGCACCAAAGGAGTTCAATTCTACATTAGGAAATTGCGAAAGCGTACTGTTCAATCCAAACTGCGCAATACTTGGAGGAACGATTACGCCAGTGCTCTCTTCATCTATATCTAGCTCTGGTGCAGGATCGGCAGTAAAGCCATCTTTGCTGTATACCCGTACGTAATCGACAAACATCTTTTGAGGGAAAGTCGTGCTAGCATCAGGGTTTCCAGGCCAGTTTCCTCCCACAGCAATATTAAAAATAAGATAGAAAGAACGTAAGAATTCCTTCATGTTTTCCTCAATAGGGACCGTGTGATAAACGTCTCCATCAAGGCTAAAGCTAAGTTGCTCAGGTGTCCAGTCAACAGTGAATAAATGGTAATCATCGCTGAATTTTCCATTAGGCAAAGTATATGTTCCTTGGTTACTATTCAGGTTGTTCTCTGAAGCGGTGTAGTGAACAGTACCATGAATGATGTTTGGTTCGTCACCAAGTAATTCCATGATGTCAATCTCGCCACAGCCGGGCCAGTCAATAATTGGTCGGTTATCTCCGAGCATCCAGAACGCTGGCCAAAGACCTTTTCCTTCTGGTAGCTTCATACGAGCCTCTATTTTTCCAAACCTAAAGCTCTGTAGATTTTCTGTTGTCAGTTTTGCTGAAGAATAAGAACCATCTGCTTCTTCTTTTGCTTCAATAACCAGTGCAGAAATACCCTCCGTATCTTCTTCGATATAGGAGTTGGCAGCAGCATTGGTGTAGAGTTGTAGCTCTTGGTTACCCCAGCCTGGATTGAGACCGAAATCAGTTCCGTCTCCTGTTTCATAAGTCCAATTCAAATTGCTTATTTCAGTAGCGTCGAACTCGTCAGCCCATTCCAAAGTATATCCTTCGTATCCGATCTTGACGTCAGGTTCGTCTGTCGAAGAATCATCATTTGAGCAAGAGAATAGGCCTAGTAACATAATGGAGAGTAGTAATAATTTTTGCATGGTTTTAAAGTTTTTCTTTACTGTGGAATTGTATGCTAAGGTAATGTCTCAAAGATATAAACAAATAAATCTATGAAAATGATCGATTCTTTTTAAGAAAAAAGAGCTTTGGTGAAAATTAAACAGAGCGGTCTATTTAAGGTGAATTTGTTAAACAAAAACAAATTAAAAAAAATAATAGTGTAATTTTTACATGAAGTTACATTATTATCTCTAATTTTACGCAGCGCATTTGATAAGTTATTCGATGTAACTAAGAAGCTTTTATACGAAAAAGCATTTTTTAATGATCTTTCATGCAGATAATGAGATTGTCTTGAGATTTTAGATCATATTCGAAGCACCGTTTTCCTAAGAACCAGCAGCTGATGTAGTTGAGTGATTGTGCTTTTTTCGACCTAGATCAGTTTTGATAAACTTTTGTAATAATCTAAAAAAGAGATATTACAATCCGATCTATCCTTCCTACTGAATTGACCTTTTTTATATTATAAAACAGTTGATAGTATTCCTATCGATTCTAAATTACTCAATATGAAAATACACTTTACCACCCTGGTGGCCTTCATGTTATTTTTACCTTTAAATATGATGGCCCAAACAAGTACCCTTACCGGGACTATTTTTGACGCTAATAATGGAGAAGCCCTTATCGGAGCTACCGTTTTAATTGTCGGAACAGACAAAGGAACTGCCACTGATATTGATGGTACTTTCAGCATTAGTGATGTTCAACTTCCTGCCACACTACAATTTACTTACACTGGTTTCAAGACTCAGGAATTGCTAGTTGAGAATGCACTTCCCCTCACCATCAATATGGGAGAGGATTCTGAAATACTTGAAGAGGTTGTTGTTGTTGGTTACGGAAAGCAAGAGAAAAAATTATCCACTGGTTCTATCTCTCAAGTTGGAGCAGAAAGCATCGAAGGTTTTGCTGTTGCAGATGTCTCTCAAGCATTGGAAGGGCAAGTTACGGGATTGGTTATCAACGAAGCTTCTGGTCAGCCAGGTGCTGGTAAAACCATTCTGATTCGTGGTGTCTCTACAAACGGAGACAACTCTCCTTTATTTATTGTAGATGGATTACAAGTCGGAAACATTGACAACATCGCTCCTGGTGATGTAGAGTCTGTTGACGTTTTGAAGGACGCCGCTTCTTGTGCTATATATGGTGCTCGAGCAGCGAACGGTGTTGTTATCATTACGACCAAAAAAGGAAAGAGCGAAAAAGGAGGGACCATTACTTATGAAGGTAACTTCTCTCAATCAAGAGCTTGGAGAGTCCCTAGTACGCTCGGGGCGAATGACTACATTAATATCATGAACGAAAAGTTCGCTAATGATGGTCAGCAGTTGCCAGATGATTTTCCAACCATAGCAGGAAACATGACTAATACGGATTGGATGAACGAAATTTTCGCACCTGCCAATGTCGTAAGCCACCGTCTTTCTGCTTCCGTCAAAAATGCTTACATCGCTTTAGAATACTGGGATCAGAACGGAGTTGTTGGTGGTGAAAAATCAAATTACCAGCGTTATGCTCTCCGTGTAAACTCCACTAAAGAACTAAACAAGTATTTCACTTTCGGTCAAAACCTATATGCTAACCGAGTTAATAATCAGAACATCGGAGTGAACAACTCCTTCGGCGGTGTGATTGCTGATGCTTTTGCTTATGATCCAGTTACAGATGTTTATGTCGACGGAAGAGGAGAAGACCTGAGTAACAGTAACCACTATGGTTACCAAACTTCAAACTGGGTTCAGAAAGAATACATCAATCCTTTGAGTCGATTGTTTTTAATTCAAGGAAATGGTAACTCTGATGCTGTACTCGGAAACGCTTATCTGGATTTCAAACCACTTAAAAATCTAACTATTCGTTCTGACTTTGGTTTTGACGTTTACTGGTTTCAATTCAGAAATTTCACACCTGACTTTGCTTTTCACCCATCTGCGGTCAACGTAGATAATGATGTTTCTCAAGGATATGGTACTGGTCAAGCTTTTCAGTGGGAGAACTATGCTACTTATGAAAAATCCTTTTTAGACAAACATAATTTTAATTTTGTTGTAGGTACCTCTTATAGAACAACTGGTTATCAGGAAGCAGGTGGATCTTCATCTTCTATCCCTGATGCTGTAAAGTTCAATCCGAATTGGCAACTGCTCAATAGTGGACAAGATTCTACTGACCTTACTTATGGAAGAGTAGACGTAGACTACCGACTCATCAGTTATTTCGGTAGAGTACAATATGATTATGATAAAAAATACTTGTTTACTGCAACAGTCAGAAGAGATGGTTCTTCCAACTTTGGAGCAAATAACCGATGGGGAGTATTCCCTTCTTTCTCTGCGGGTTGGGTATTGTCTAAAGAAGATTTCTTTACTTTCCGTCCAATTAGTTACATGAAAGTACGTGCAAGTTGGGGACGTAATGGTTCGGATAGAATCGCTCCACTTAGTTATGCATCTACTATAGAAAACGTATGTACATACACCTTTGGAAATGACCAGAGTCTGCTCAATGGAGCGGCACTAGCAACTCCTCCGAATCCAAATGTGAAATGGGAAGAATCTGATCAGATTGACATCGGATTAGAGATGGAATTGTTTGATGGAGAATGGAACATAGACGCAGCTGTTTACCAAAAGACAACAAGAGACCTATTGATGGCTGAGGCTATACCTGGTTACATCGGTGCGACAAACAACCCGATTAGTAACTTAGGAGAGATCAGAAACAGAGGTTTAGAAATAGGTGTTAGTCATCGTATGAGAAGCGGAGACTTCTCTGTAACAAATCGACTGAGCTACACCACCTTCAGAAACAAAGTAATTAATGTAGCAGGTGATGCAGGTTTCTTACCTGGTTGGAGCTGGCCAGTAAGAAATACGCCGATTACTAGAATGACAGAAGGCGAAGAAGTAGGACATTTTGTTGGTTATGAAACGGCAGGGATTTTCCAATCGGAAGATGACGTATTCAGACACGTAAGTACAGAGGATGGTAGTCTGCTACAGCCAAATGCAAAGCCTGGAGATTTGATCTTTGTGGATTCCAATAATGATGGTGTAATTAACACCGACGATATTGTAGACCTTGGTTCTCCTTGGCCTGATCACATCATTGGTTTTACTACTTCTATGTCTTACAAAGGTTTTGATCTTAGTGCAGTATTTAATGCTCAGATCGGCCACCAGATATTCAGAGCTTACGAAAGATCTGATGTGACTTATACAAACTACCAAACCTTCTGGTTGGACCGTTGGACTCCTGAAAACCCTGGTTCTGAATTGCCAAGACTGACGACTAACGATCCAAATAACAACCAGCGTCCTTCTGACTTTTACTTGCAGGATGGTTCTTTCCTTCGTTTGAGAAACTTACAGATTGGTTACTCTTTCTCTAGTGATCTTTTAGAAAAAGTGAAAGTGAAAGAATTTAGAGTGTACTTCACTGCTAACAACTTAATGACTATAACGAATTATGATGGTTTTGATCCAGACATTGGAACCAACGGATGGATTCTTGATACTGGAATTGACAAAGGAGCTTATCCATCTAATAAAATGTTGGGTGGTGGTGTGAAACTGACATTTTAATGATGGTGTCGACTAAACATTAACCTTCTTGAACACATTATTAAAGTGTGAAGGCTAACTGTTTTTTACTTAATCTTTTTAGAAAATTTACAAAAATGAAAAAATATACACTCTTATTATTACTAAGTATTTTAAGTTTTCAAAGCTGTAAAGAGGAAAAACTAGATGTAGAGCCAGTAGGAGAATTTTTATCTTCTAACTTCTTCATTACTGAAGATCAGGTTTTCTCAGCGTTGATTGCATCTTATGATCCACTAGCATGGTCTATGGCTTACGGCCAATGGATTTCTTATGTAATGTTTGCGGAAATCAGATCCGACAATGCAAACGCCGGTGGAGATAAAACTAACACGGATCAACCAGGATGGCAGGAGTTGGACGACTTCCGCGAAACCAATTCAAACGTTGTTCTACAACCACTTTATCGTAGAAACTATATTGGTATTTTCCGTGCAAATACTGTTTTGGAAAACGCTAGAGTTGAATCTGGCTTAGTAGATCAATACAAGGCAGAAGCTAAATTTTTACGTGCCTACTATCACTTTGAATTGTTTAGACATTTTGGTCCAATACCAGTTGTAACTGAATTGTTAGCACCGGACGAAGTGACTATGGAACGTAACACAGTTTCCGAAGTATTCGAGGCAATTACAACAGATCTCGAAGAGGCCATTCCATTATTGCCAACTACTGTAAGTGCTGGCGATGAAGGACGTGTGACTAAAGGAGCGGCTTTAGCATTCTTGGGTAAAGCTTACTTGTACTGGGCAGATTTATTAAATGATGATCAGGCTAAGTTTGACTTGGCAGCAGATGCGTTACAACAAGTAATTGACTTAGGTGTCTACGAATTAGAAGAAGATCTTCAGACCATTTTTAATCTGAATGTTAGAAATACAAAAGAATCTGTTTTCGAAATTCAGCACACTAACCTTTGGTCTTCCGACTGGGGGTGGTTTGAAGGAATTGACGGAAACGGAGTTATTCAGCTGTGTGGCGTTCGTGGCCTTTGTGCAGACCATCCTGATTACATAGACGGATGGGGATTCATGTTACCAACTCAAAGTTTGTACGACCACTACTTATCTGATGATACTTACCGTCGTGATGTTGCAATGACCGATGAAGCAGAATTAGCAGCAGAGGTATCGGCAGCAGGTAATTCTTGCAGTACGGTAGTTGATCAAGCTGAACAAAACCCAGCAGACTACACTGGATTCTGGCAAGAGAAGTTCGCTAACTACAAAGGCTACGAAGGAAACAATGTAAACGGTGGAGATCCATTCTTAACTAAAGCGCACAACACTTTCCCAATGCGATATGCAAACGTACTGCTTATGTTAGCTGAAGCTAATATCCGAGGTACTGGTGGTGAAGGAGCAGCGATGCCTTTCATTGACGAGGTAAGAGAACGTGCTGCTGGTCCTGATGCGACTACATTTAGATCTGCATCGCAAGTAATGACGGACGAAGGTTGGTCTGCTTTGGATTTGATCTGGTATGAGCGTCGTGCAGAGTTTGCAATGGAAGGTGATCGTTGGTTTGACCTAGTGCGTTCTGGAAGACTAGAGGCAAGTTTGTTTGACGCTGATCGTGCTGCGAACTTTAGCGATGATAAAATGTGGCTACCAATTTCTTTGGACGAGACAACCGTTGCAAAGGAGTTGACGACTCAACCTGATGCGAGCTTATTCCAGTAGAGAATAATATTTTTGAGGACAGAATAACAAGAGATTTACGTAAGATTGAAATGATTAATTCAGATCTTATTACTCTCTGTTATTCTGTCCCAAATCATAAAATAAAACTCAATTTCTTTTATACTCAGTAACCATGCTCAAAAGGCTTTTTACATTTCTAACAATACTCTTACTTGCGACTTCCGTCAATGGTCAGGGCTTTCTGCATACAGAAGGTCAAAATATTGTTGATGAAAATGGTAACGAAATTCTGCTGCGCGGAATGGGCCTAGGTGGATGGATGCTACAGGAAGGGTATATGTTGCAAACAGCTGGTTTTGCTAATGCACAATATCAAATCAAAGAGAAGATTGAGGAATTAATTGGTACAGAAAAGACAGAAGAGTTCTACGATGCTTGGTTGGCGAATCATGCGACCAAAGCTGATATAGACGCACTCAAAGAATGGGGCTTCAACTCCGTTCGTTTGCCAATGCATTACAATCTTTTTACCCTGCCCATTCAGGAAGAACCTGTTGCTGGTGAAAACACTTGGTTGGACAAAGGATTTATTTTGACCGACTCGTTGATTAGCTGGTGTGCGCAAAATGAAATGTATGTCATCTTAGATTTACATGCTGCTCCCGGAGGACAAGGATACGATCAAGCTATTTCAGATTATAATCCTGATTTGCCATCAATCTGGGAATCTTTAGAGAATAGAAATAAAGCTGCTGCTCTTTGGAAAAAGATTGCAGAGCGTTATGTTGATGAAACCTGGGTTGCTGGTTACGACTTACTAAATGAACCGAACTGGGATATTTCAGGTAACACTCTGAGAGCAACTTACCGACAGTTCACAGACAGCATTCGATCTGTCGACACCAATCACATGTTGTTCATAGAAGGAAATTGGTTTGCTAATGACTTCACTAATCTGACTCCTCCATGGGATGACAACCTAGTCTATAGCCCACACAAATATTGGTCAGTCAATGATCAAGCTTCTATTCAGTGGGTGCTAGATATGCGTAACGAGCACAACGTGCCTTTGTACTTGGGGGAGAGTGGGGAGAATTCCAACGTTTGGTTCAGGGATGCTATTCGATTATTCGAGGACAACAATATTGGTTGGGCTTGGTGGCCTATGAAAAAAGTAGAATCCATTGCAGGGCCTTTATCCATTGTGAAATCTGAGGAATACGAATCTTTGTTAGATTATTGGAGTAACGGCGGTACAACTCCAACAGCAGAATTCGCTGAATTAGCACTTATGGATTTAGCCGAAAAGACAAAAATCGAGAATTGTATTTTCCAAAAAGATGTCATTGATGCGATGTTCCGACAAGTATATTCGGATGAAACGATTCCATTTAATATTCAAGACATTCCAGGTGTAGTACATCCTACAGATTTTTCTATGGGAGTTGCAGGAGAGGCTTATCATGAAGTGACGAGTTTAGCTAACTATAGTGTTACTACCGGAAACTACACCTCCTGGAATGACGGTTGGGCGTATCGAAATGATGCGGTAGATATTGAAGTGTCTCAAGATAACAGTATACTTACAAATGGTTACAACATCGGATTTTTAGGAACCGATGAATGGATGCAATACGATATAGATGTTAGTACCGCTGCAATATATGATGTCGAAGTGCGCGTAGCATCCGGTGCATCTGGAGGTAAATTTCACCTCTCAGCAAGTGGTGCTGATCTGACCGCTCCAATTGATGTACCTGGTACTGGCGATTGGCAAAACTGGCAGTCAATTACTTTTTCAAATGTGGTACTGGATCCAGCTGATACAAAGCTAAGATTCTATGTGGATGAGGAAGGTTTCAATCTAGGTTCCATGGAATTTACGGAAGCTGGAAGTTCAAATACGATCCCTACAATTTTTGTCAGTGGAATTACGATAGATGAATCGACCATCGGTCTTTCCATAAACAAACCATTGGATGATGGGTCGACGGTTTCTACTAATGATTTTACCATTACTGCAAATGGAACGTCTGTTCCGATACTGTCCGCTTCAATTGACGAAGAGAATAACAGGTTGTTGAATTTTACCATTGACCATGAAATAGTAGCTTCAGAATCGATTCGAGCTTCTTACAGTGGAACAACTATTAGCGCTACTGACGGAACTGATTTGGAGACTTTCACAAACCGATTAATACAGAATACCATTATTCAGCTTATCCAAATACCTGGAAGGATGGAAGCGGAGGACTACTTTTTTCAGTCGGGTGTTCAATTAGAAAATACAACAGATGCTGGAGGAGGCCAGAACATTGGCTTTCTTGATCAAGGGGATTACTTGGATTACCAAGTCAATATTTCACAAGCTGGTTTGTACAGTGTGGATTACCGAAATGCTTCTCAAGATGGCAATGGAAAAGTAATGTTACAAATTGTTAATGCTTCTGGTCAAGGAGTTGGAATTCATAGCATAGATTTTACTCCAACAGGTGGCTGGCAAACCTGGACAACGACTTCCAAAAATGCAGCCCTTCTAAGCCCTGGCATACAAACACTTCGTTTGCTAATACAAGAAGGTCCAGTGAACATCAATTGGTTGGAATTTAGTTTCCTGACCAATACGCAAGAGTTGGAGTCAGATGTAAAAGCATTGTTATACCCAAATCCGAATAACGGACTCTTTCAATTGGAAGTGACATTTGCAGAAGCTGAAAGAGCGGAGGTTATGGTATATAATATGTTGGGGCAGCATATCCTACGTAAAAGTTTTGCAGAAAGCAAAGACATAAATGAATCACTAGACCTCAGAAGGTATGGCGCTGGAAATTACATTATCAGCATAATTTCCCAGACAGGAAAAACCAAAACACTAAAAACGACAGTACATTAAATAAAGAGCAGGCGAATCCAAAAGATAAATATTTATCCTAATTGCCTTTTTCATAATAAAACTCATTTACTCATTAAAATTAAATTAAAATGAATTTTTTACTAAAATTAAAATGGCCATTGTGTCTTTTACTCATACTGGGAATCGCCAGCTGTGGAAAAGATGATGACGGTGGTGGAACAGGAACTACTGACTTAACTGCTAGTTTCCAGTTTGAAGTTAATGCAGACAACTTCATGGAAGTTACTTTCAGCAACTTCTCTTCTAATGCAACTTCATATGCATGGGATTTCGGTGACACGAACAGCAGTACAGATGAGAGCCCAACGCATACTTATGCAGCGGAAGGAACTTACACTGTTACATTGACCGCTTCTGATGGAACTGATTCTAAGACTCAATCTAAAGATGTAACGATCACAGACCCAGGAGCACAAGCTAGCATCTTAGCTGGTACAGGTTCTAAGACTTGGTACTTACAGAGAGAAGGGGTTGCCTTGGGTATTGGACCAGCACCAGGAGATGACCAATTCTGGTCTTTCGGTGGTGTCACTCCACTAGGTGATCGTCCATGTATTTTGGATGACAACTGGACTTTTAATTCTGACGGAACTGTAACTTTTGAATCTAACGGAACAATCTTCGTTGATTCTGAAGGAAACGGAGGTTGGTTAGGTGCAGGTGTTAATGAAGGATGCTATGACGAAGCTACTAGCTTAATGTCTGCTGCTGGAGATGATTTAACTGCTTTCGAAAATGGAGGAGATTATACCTATGAGTACGATCCATCTGCTAAATCTTTAGTTGTAAATGGACTTGGGTTCTACATCGGACTTGCTAATAAGACAGAAACTGGTGATGATTTTATTCCTAAATCAGTAAAGACTTACGAAGTGTTTAATATTAACTCAGGTGATGTTGCTGATACATTGCACTTGTCTCTTAATGATGGAGCAGGTACAAATAGCTGGAACTTCTACTTAGTAAGCTACAAAAATGCTTCTGATCTTCCTGAAATTCCAGGTTCTATGCCTACCGCTGGTTTCTCAAATGTAAACGATGGACTAACAGTAACATTTACTAATAGCTCATCCAGCTCTACTTCTTACTCTTGGGACTTCGGTGACGGAAACATGTCTTCAGATGAGAACCCTGTTCATACTTATGCTATGGAAGGAACATATACGGTTACTTTAACATCAATGGACGATAATGGTCAGTCAGATATGACTTCTCAGGATATCGTAGTGAGTACAGCTACATTTACTGCTGCTGCATTATCTAATGCTGCTGGTAAAATTTGGAAATTAGATGGAGCTAATTCTTACTTCGTAGGAGAAGGGCCAGGTGGAAACAACTACTGGGGTGGTGTAGACGCTCAGGGAGTAATGGACCGAGCTTGTCAGTTCGATGACGAATTTATCTTCTCTGATGACGGAACTTTTGAGTACGATACTAAAGGTGATGTCTGGGCAGAAGCATACATGCTCGGACCAACCGCTTGTATTAATGATGGCGACCTATCAAATCCTTACGATGTGTTTGCTTCAGGAACACATACATTTACAGCTACTGACAATCAGATCACTGTAAATGGGACTGGTGCATTCATAGGATTCAACAAGCCTTTTAATGGAGGTGAGTTAGATAATGCAGGTACAACCGCTCCTGCTTCTACGATCACTTACGAAGTAATTGATTACTCTAGTGCAGGAAATACAGAAATCTTGACTGTTTCTATCAACTATGGTACAGCAAATGATTACTGGACAATGCGATTAATTTCTGAAAATTAATCCAACATAATAACAACTCTGTTTGTTATTACAACTGGGTGGTCAAATGGCTTATCGTTTTTTGACCACCCATTTTTTTAATTTTTTCTTTCATCCCCATTTAAATAATCTCAGCATGAAACTTTCCACGCTTTTTCTATTCCTTACCGTCTTGCTTTTTGGCTGTAGCTCTGATGACGGTCGTCCAGATAATATCCCTTCTACATTTACGCGTTTAACCGTTCAGGATTTTTCAACTGAAGAAGGAGACAATGGTGAAAAAAATGTTTTTGTAAGAGTATTGTTAGCTTTCTCAGGTGAATTAGAAGGAGAGGTTACCGCTACGGTGAGTACTGTAGACGGTACGGCAAAAGCAGGAGAAGATTATGAAGCTGTTACTAGTCAGACTTTGACATTCTCTTCTGATGTAAAAACACAAGAAGTGAAAATTGTAATAAAAGGAGATGTAGAAAATGAGCCTAGTGAAACCTTTACACTAAAAATAGATTCTGCTACTGGAGCAACCTTCGAAGATGGACCCGGTACGATTACCATCCAAAATGATGATGGAGCTGGTGGAGATATTTTTATCCCTTCTACTGGTTATACAACACCTGAAACTTACGCAGGTATGGAGTTAATCTGGAGCGACGAATTTTCAGACGATGAAGTCAACAAAGACTTTTGGACCTTCGAAATTGGAAACGGTTCAGGTGGATGGGGAAATCAGGAATCACAATATTATAGAGAAGAAAACACAGTAATCGATAATGGACATCTTGTCATTACGGCTTCTGAAGAAAACTTCAACGGTTTCGACTACACTTCCAGCAGAATGATTACCAAAGGAAAATTCGACTTCAAATACGGTCGCGTTGACATTCGTGCAAACCTTCCAAAAGGACAAGGTATCTGGCCAGCACTCTGGATGCTGGGCTCCAACATCAGCACTGTCGGATGGCCAAGGTGTGGAGAAATTGACATCATGGAAATGGTTGGTCACCAGGCAGCTACCACACACGGGACCATTCACTATGCAAATTCAAATAATGACCATGTTTTTACTGGTGGTGAAACCTCTCTCACTTCAGGTATCTTAAATGATGAGTTCAACGTGTTTTCAATAACTTGGGATGAAACACATATCACTTGGTATCTCAATGATGTACAATATCATCAAGAACAAATCAACATCAGCGACCGTTCAGAATTAAAAGAACCACAATTCTTTATTTTCAATGTGGCAGTAGGTGGTTTATGGCCAGGTTACCCCGATGCAACCACAACCTTCCCACAACGGATGATTGTAGATTATATCCGCGTATTCCAGTAATTATTTTCTTTGTTATAAGGGCCGGTCACTTATCAGGGTAGGCGTATAAGTGGTAGATTGGCTTTCTTAGACAAAAGCAGGAAGAAGGATTTTTATTATTAGAAAATTAAATACTAATGAAACGATTTCTAACCTGTCTGTTGGCACTAGCCGGTCAGGCAATACTTTTACTTCTTCCTGCTTTTTTATTTTCCCAATCTGTTGATCATTGGGAAACCGTTTTCTATAATAATGATTTATGGAATTATAGAATCGGGGATAGTGAACCTCCGGCTGATTGGATGATGCCAGGATTCAACGATTCACAATGGCCACTCGCTCCGGGTGGCTTTGGCTATGGTGATGGAGACGACAATACTACTACTGTAAACATCCGATCTATTTATATTCGGAGAGAATTTGAGCTTGTTGATACTTCCAATTTTGATACGGCTATTTTGCATGCAGATTATGATGATGCATTTGTCGCTTATATCAATGGGGTAGAAGTAGCAAGAAGTGGAAACATCGGTTCTACGGGAATACCACCGACATGGAATACAGTCCTAAGCTATGATCATGAAGCTACCCTGTATTTTGGTGGACAGCCGGAGGAGTATATTCTCTCTGGAGCTGACCTAAAAGATGTGATACAAGAAGGAACAAATACCATTGCCATTCAAATAAATAATGTAGATGAGTCCTCTTCTGACTTCTCTAGTAATTTCTTTTTCTCTGTTGGAATAAAGGATGAGACAATGACTTATGGAGATATACCGGACTGGTTTAATCCTCCTTTTGTATTGACGAGCCTTATTTCAAATCTTCCGATAATTAATATTTCTACTACGACCACTACAGATATTTTTGACGAACCTAAAGTACCAGCACACATGGGGATCGTATACAATGGCCCTGGTGAACTCAATTCTTTTTCTGATCCATATAATCATTACGATGGAAACATTAGTATAGAAATTCGAGGTGCTTCTTCTCAGACCTTTCCCAAAAAGAATTATGGTTTTGAAACGCAATTAGAAGATGGTTCTAATAACAATATTTCGCTTTTTGGAATGCCTGAAGAAAATGATTGGATATTGCATGGGCCTTATGCTGATAAGTCGTTGTTGCGAAATGTATTGGCTTACCACATGGGAACATCTACTGGTCGATACACTCCTAGGACACAACTATGTGAGTTGGTCATTAACGCCAATTACAAAGGTGTTTACATGTTTACCGAAAGAATAAAGAGAGATAAAAACCGAGTAGATATCTCCACATTAAGACCTGAAGATACAGAGGGCGATGAGTTGACTGGCGGCTATATATTTCAAATAGACAGAGACGATGAAGATATCACTGGTGAAGGATGGACTTCCAATTATCCGGATTTTAAATTCTTTGCCTATAATGACCCGGACTACGAAGAGTTATTACCCATTCAAAAGAATTACATCAGAACGTACATGGATAATTTTGAGTCAGATATGAATGATTCGGATTACGCGACTAAGTACTTAGATTATCTAAATGTTGATTCATGGGTGGATTATTTTCTAATTAATGAAGTTGCAAAACATATTGATGCTTTCAAGCTCAGCTTCTATATGTACAAAAAGAAAGACAGCAATGGTGGAAAAATTCACTTCGGTCCTTTGTGGGATTTTAACCTAGGTTTTGGAAATTTCGACTTTGATTGTTCGCCAGATCCTCAAGGCTGGTCATACTTATTTAGAGGTACCTGTGCGAATTGGCATCCCTTCTGGGTGAAGCGATTGGTAGAGATTCCGAACGTGAGCCACCAGACGAATTGTCGCTGGGCAGAACTTCGTGAAGGCCCTCTGCATACTGATAGTCTACTACAATTCTTAGATGCAAATGTATTGTTATTAGAAGATGCTCAAGTTCGAAATTTCAATCGTTGGCCAATTCTGGGCAACTACGTTTGGCCGAACAACTTCATTGGTAATAATTATGACGAGGAAATTCTTTATTTAAGAAATTGGCTAATAAATAGACTGAATTGGATGGACAATAATATGATTGGAGATTGTGATCAATTTGTCAGCGGAGCTAAAGAACTTACCGTTCCTAGTCAGGTGACGTTCTATCCTAAC
>JBGCDT010000077.1:0-7356 GCA_045105695.1 Saprospiraceae bacterium
CAAATCATAAATGACTTCGGCATTCATACTTTCAATAGCAAACACATCTCACAAAATAGGGATTTACTAAAAAGCTATTTTCCCAATGTCTTGATGTTGAAAACCTTGCTGGCTGTATTTTACATGCTGGTGATTTTTTTAACGGCCATTCCTTCTGGATATACCGCTTCAGAGTATCTTTCTTTTTTATGGTGGCTCGCTTTGATTCACATTCTGAATTCACTGATGCTATACCTACGCTCGAATATCGCAGCGCTAGGTTGGTACCGGACGGACAGTTGGTTGTCTTCGCTGAATAAGTTTTTGATGATCCTCGTTTGTGCGCCACTGTTGTGGATACCATCTTTTTATGACCGCTTTCAGATCGAATGGTTTATTTATGCACAGATTAGTACGTTGATCGTTACTGCAATTGTAGCCCTTTGGTTGACAAGAAACGAAGTCAGTTGGAGCGGATGGAAACTAGATTTTTCATTTTTAAAACGAATCATTAAAGAAAGTTATCCCTATGCTTTAGCTATTTTTTTGATGACCGTGTATACACGTGTAGATGCTGTTATGATCGAACGAATGTTGCCAAATGGAGCGGCAGAGGCTGGAATTTACGCAGGAGCTTATCGCCTCCTGGATGCTAGTAATATGATCGGGTTTTTATTCGCAGGACTATTGCTTCCGATGTTTGCACGAATGTTCAAGGCAAAGGAGGACTATCAGGATTTGTTGCGCTTTAGTCTACAGATCATTTTGGCAGGAGCTATTTCTTTGAGTTTGCCGGTTTATTTTTTCAGAGAAGAAATCATGATCTTGTTGTACGATGACGGACCGGCTTACTGGGGGACAGTCATGGGATGGCTGATCCTAAGTTTTATTGCAGGTTGTGTAATCTATGTCTACAGCGCCTTATTAACTGCCGGCGAAAAGCTGATGCGGATGAATCGAATTTTTGTAATCGGCATTTTACTAAATGTCGTTTTGAATTACATTTTCATAAAAACAGATAAAGCGGCTGGCGCGGCACTCGCCACCCTTTTGACACAATCTTATATTGCCTTGGCATTAGTTTGGTTGGCCGTTCGGGATTTCAAATTAGCGACAAATATGACTTTGATTTTCCGCCCACTCATCTTCGCTTTCTTTACTGGAATGATTTGTTACTTCGGAGCAGAAATATCAACCTTTGACTGGCGACTGAATTTTATACTCTCAGGGCTGGTTGCCTTGGCAATGGCTTTTGTTTTGAAATTAATTTCTGTAAGGGATTTGTTGCTCTTGCTGAAAGACAAGAATAGTAAATAAAGCGAGGTGTTAATTATTAAATGGATTTGAATTCAAAAAAACAACACCTCCCCCGTGTTCCGTAGGAACAACCTGTCTATAAAAAACCACGTCAGAAGGAAATAGCGTTCCGTAGGAACAGCCTCGCGTTTTAAAAATCATATATCGTTCGCAATTTGAAATAGGCACAATAAAAAGGCTGTTCCTACGGAACGCAACAACGCATCATAAAATGATGCTATAGACAGATTGTTCCTATGGAACATTTTCGAGGAATACGATCTACGATTAAAATGTTTTCATCGGTCTTACAAAACATCACATCCAAGTGTGCTGGAAAGCCAAAGCCTCTGCAACGTAGATTAATAACTTCTGTTACCTTTATCCGAACTACAAAAACTTCGAAACAAATCTACATTTGAAATACTAACCAAACCTATGCTGCTAAAAAAAATAACAATACTCTTACAAATACTTTTTTTCACGACAATAGCCCTTGCCCAAGACCAGCCCACCCAAGTCATCCGAGGAACAGTAACCGACGCGCTCACCGGCAAATCTCTTCCTGGGGCTTCTGTGCTACTGCCCGGAACCATTCCTATAAAAGGAACAACAACGAATGAAAACGGACAGTATCGATTGGAAAATGTACCCGTAGGTCGCTATAGTTTAGAAGCTACATTCTTAGGCTACGAATTAGTCTCCGTATCTGAAATCTTGGTCGAATCTGGAAAAGAGTTAATTCTAAACATTGCACTTTACGAACAACCAGAAAGCTTAAACGAAGTTGTTGTAAAAACAAAGAGAAGAGAATCAGCAGCGCTTTCCCCCGTCAGTGTTCAAAGTATTACCGTAGAAGAAGTACTCCGTTATCCAGCCACTTTCAACGATCCCGCACGACTCGCTACGAGCTACGCAGGAGTCGTCAATACAAACGATCAGGCCAATCATATTTCCGTAAGGGGCAACTCTCCAAACAGCACAAGCTGGCGGCTGGAAGGTGCAGAAATTGTAAACCCTAACCACCTCGGAGATGCAGGTACATCTGACGGGCGGCCTTCTGTCAGTGGCGGTGGAGTCAATATTCTTTCTGCTCAATTACTAGGAACGTCCAACTTCTATACTGGTGCTTTTCCACTAGAATTTGGGAATGCCATCGGAGGAATTATGGACATGCGTTTCCGAAATGGAAATGATGAAAGACATGAGTTCACCGCGCAAGCCAGTACCGTCGGATTTGATTTTTCAGCAGAGGGGCCGCTGTCAAAAAACAAAAAGATTTCTTACCTCGTCAATTATAGATATTCCTTCGTTGGTTTGCTTACAGCGATGGGCGTAGACTTTGGAGGCGAAGCCATTGCTTTTCAGGACATTGCTTTCAATGTAAATTTTTCCTTAAGCAAAAACTCAAATCTCAAAGTCTTTGGGATGGCTGGCCTTAGCGAAAATATATTCACTGGCGAACTGGATTCTACTAAATGGGAAATAGACAAGGATCGTTATAACATTAGTTTTACAAATAGAATGGGAGCCATAGGTGCAAGCTATTCCAATGCCCTTTCGGAAAAAATTGGACTGAAAATAACAGCCATTGGCTCTGGCGTAGAAACGAATAAACGCAGTGATCTAATTGGTCTCGAAGGCCCTGGATTGGTTACAGAAGGATTTTACTTTGACAGTTTGCTTCATCGAAAAATTGCGCTTAACGCAAATCTGACTTATAAATTTAATGCTAAACATCAATTTCAATTCACTACTTCAGCTACCGATCAATTGTATGATATCAGTAGTTTGAATGTTGGATATACCGCAGATGATAGAGACGGAGGAGTATTGTTAGGAAATAGCTTGAAATGGATTTGGTCGCCCATTAATGACCTAAGATTCCAAGCTGGATTGCATCAAGCTTATTTTACTTTTACAGATCGTTCTAGTTTGGAGCCACGGGCATCTGTTCGTTGGTTTGCGAGTTCCAGAGATAAGCTGAGTTTTTCTTATGGCTTACATTCGCAGTTGCAACCTGGGCAGATTTACTTTGGCAATAACTCATCTAATATGGATCTAGATTTTACAAAATCACATCATTACGTTTTCAACTATACGAGATATTTTGGAGCATCTACGCAGGTCTCTTTAGAAGCTTACTACCAGTCTATTTTCGATGTACCTGTGAATCGATCAGCTGCTTCCGCCAATGCTTTCTCTACTTTAAACACACTAAGTAATTTCCAAAATGGCAACTTTGTAAACCAGGGACAAGGAACAAACTACGGTCTCGAACTCACTTGGAATCGCGCTTTAAAAAACGATTATTTCATTTTAGCAAATGCAACAATTTATGAATCGAAATTTGATTTACTTGCAGCTACAAGAAACACCCGTTTCAATGGTCAATATCTTTTCAATCTAACTGGAGGCAAAGAATTCAGCTGGTCCAAAAAAGGAAAACAAAAAATACTCGGTATCAATGCTAGAGCAACTTACGCAGGTGGTTTGCGTCGAACGCCCATTGATGAAATTGCTTCCGCAGAAACCTTTCAGGCAACGGTATTCACACCTAACAATTCCTTTGCTTTACAACAGGATGATTATTTCAAAATAGATTTTAGAATCTATCTAAAAAATAATAAAGCGAAATATAACAGTACACTTGCATTGGATTTACAAAACGTCACGAATCGGAAAAACGACGGATTTTATTATTACGATCATCAGCAGGGGCGGGTGCGTGCGCAACCGCAGCTTGGACTGATCCCTAATTTAAGTTATCGAATTGAATTTTAGTTTTATGAAAATAGTTAACATTATTCTTGGGATATTATTCGCACTTTTTGCTGCGGTGCAGTACAACGATCCAGATTCTTGGAATTGGATTTTGCTCTACTTGTTTGTAGCCGTTGTTTCCTTCGCTGCTGCGAAAGGTCGTTACAACAAAATGGTACTTGTAATTGCAATGTTAGGAATGTTGGCTTGGATGCTTTATCTGTTGCCGGGTTTTATCAATTGGCTGCAAAGTGGAATGCCGACCATTGTTGATGAAATGAAAACGACGAAGCCGCATATTGAGATTGTCCGAGAGTTCTTGGGACTGTTACTAGCGATGTTGACGTTGGGATTTCACTATTATAAAATGCCTAAAATATCAAATTGATATTTTTTGTCAACAATGGCTAATTGAGCTAAATTATTGACGACAATGGTTTTCACGATATGCAGACAGAACTTTGTGTAACATCGTGACCATTGTGGTAAAACAAAAGTCACGATTTATCGAGACATACTAATTTATTTTAAAAACCAAAACCCCATCATCATTCCGTGCGCAGACTACTATCTTACCAAAAGTCGCTAATTCCAAAACCTCCATATCCCTCACCTGACCAAAAGCAGCAAAGCCAGATTCGACAGATTCCTTTGCTTCAAAATTTCCATTCCCATCGCCTATCAGCAAACGCCCATAACCCGCGTCAAAGCGGCCAACAACCGGCGGCACCTCATAGAAATTTCCAACCGTCAAAATATCCACATTTCCATCTCCATCGAAATCTTCGCAGAGCATGCTTTGAATGGTAGAAACCTGTAAAGCTGTTGGAAGTGCCTTTGCGGTAAACTGCCCAGCTCCATCGTTTTCAAAATAAGTAGAAGCGAGAGTTACCGCTTGTTTAGTTACTGCTCCCTGTAAAATATTGTTTGGAAAAATGTCAGAAAAAGATTGCTCAGAAAAACGCTGGTAGTTTTCAAATTGCTTCTTAATCTGAGGCGATTGACTGGCCAGGTCATCTAACTGATGAAGTGGTTCTTCTACTCCATTGACAAAATGAGAAAGCAGAATTTCATCGCTACCATTATTATCCAAATCTTTCAATCGCAATTGAATTGGTTCTGTGGGACTCGCTTCGAGGTAAGTATTCAAACCCAGATTCCCACCTACTAAATCAATGTCTCCATCCTTGTCAAAATCTTCAGCAGCAATGGTGTTCCACCAACCTTCAGAATCAGGAATGACTTGTTTTGTAAAAGTATTGTTATTAGAAATAAAAATAGTAACTGGCATCCATTCTCCAACGATAATTAAATCTGTTTTTTGATCTCCGTTTATATCTTTCCAAACGGCGTCTGTTACCATTCCTATTTTTGAAAGCTCAGGAGCAATATTACCTGTAACGATTTTGAAAAAGCCTTTTCCATTGTTTTCTAACAAATAACTTACGGGCGATTTTCCATAGTTTCGATGGAGTACACGACTACCTACAAAAAGATCTATATCTCCATCTCTATCAAAATCAAAAGGACGAACACAAGAGCCCTGAGCTTTGAAATCGGGTAAGCGATCTTCAGTTTTAGTGAAATTTCCTTTGCCGTCATTGAGGTATAAATGATCGGCATTTACGATAGAACGCTCGCTTCGCTGGTTTCCGCCGTGTACTACGTAGAGGTCTAAATCTTTATCACCATCTGTATCGAAAAAGGCGGCATCTGTTTCCTCAAAGGAAATTTGCTGGCGCCATAGGTCTTCATTGCTAGCCTGGAAAGTTCCGTCTGCTTTTTGGATAAACAATGCACCACCCTGACCATCTGCGCCACAGATGTAAAAGTCTTCCAAGCCATCTGAGTTGACATCTCCCTTGGCGAGCTTTGGTCCTTCGCGACTGAGGAGTCGAGGCATGAGTGCTTCCTTTGTGATGTCAGCATAGTTGTTTTCAAAATGTCGAAAAGGAAGGCTTATTTGATTTGAGCTATTATTGAAAAGTGTTTTTTGTTGTGTCTTTTTTGCTTGATTTGGAGTTGCGTTTTTATAATTTACATTTATTGTCTCATTGATTTTTGGTTGTTTTATCTTTTGTGATTTGCCATCAGGCCAGGTTACTAACAATGCTCCTACATTTGTATTTTTCTCTAAGCCAAAAATGATTTTAGGATCTGAGGCGGATTGAAAACCTTTGGTGTTTGTTAGTTCCTGGAATTGACTTTTACCATTCGTAACAATAGAAACCTTAGTATTTAATCCCTTACTATTCCCATTTGGGCCAGTTAGCTTTACTTTTAAGTAATTATTTTCTAACAATTCGTTTACATTGTTTTTGAGAATAAAGGCAGCTTGGTTAATGTTGTTCATAACCAAGTCTAAATCCCCATCATTGTCCAAGTCAGCATAAGCTGCTCCAGTGCTGCAAGACAGTTGGTCAAAGCCCCAGCCTTCACTCACCTTTTCAAAAATTCCATTTTTCAAATTTCTAAAAGCGTAGTTCACCACTTTCCCTTCTGGCATATTTCCAAAAATCAATTCATCATTCTTTCCAAGGTTTACATAAGTCCGGTTTACCGTTTTGAGATAATCCAAATCATTCGGTCTTCTATAAATACCATTTGAAATAACGATGTCTTTCCAGCCATCCAAGTCAAAATCTGCAATAAGCGGCGACCAACTCCAGTCCGTCGCCTCAATCCCAGCTAATTGTCCCTGCTCTGAAAACTGCACTGTGTTATTTTGACGCAAATCGCCCTGATTGATTTGCAACATATTTCTAGCAAACTGATGATGATAACCATAGCGTAATTTGTAATCATAAATGCCCCAGTTATCTGCACCGACGGAGCTTTCCAAAACGGTATAATCTTCTGGTCGCATATCTAAGGTAAGCACATCCGGCTTCAAGTCGTTATTAACATCAGCGATGTCAACACCCATTGTAAAAGTACTGTTATGGTTAGTGGTGGAAGTAATGCTTTCGCGAAAGGTGCCATCGCAATTGTTGTAATAGAGGTAGTCATTTTCATGAAAATCATTTCCGACGTAGATGTCTGGACAACCATCATCATTTAGGTCACTAATGACTAAGCCCAGGCCATAGCCAATTTTACTACTTATGATTCCCGTCTTCTGAGTTACATCTGTAAACCTATTCCCATCATTTCTGAAAAGGCGATCTCCAGAAATGGAGTCAATAATATGGCGACGACTGGTGTCTCGATAATTGTCTGTCGCGTGATTGGAATGGCAGAGTAAGAACATGTCCAGATCATTGTCCAGGTCGTAATCAAAGAAGCTGGCCTGCGTAGCCATCCCTCGAAAATCAAGTC
>JBGCDT010000078.1:0-39717 GCA_045105695.1 Saprospiraceae bacterium
ATTGATGGTTACATAAAATCAATCAATAGAATTTTATTTCTAATAGATGAAGACACAAAGATCATCCCCGGTCATGGAAAGCTATCCAACAAAAAAGAAATGAAAGCTTATCGAGATGTACTGATGATCGCCAGAGACCGAGTGAAAAAAGCCATCTCCCAAAAAATGACTATTGAAGAAATTCAAAAAGCGGACTTGATGAAGGATTATAATGAAGCCTGGGGTGGCGGTTTTATTAGTGGTGAAAAATTTGTGGATTTCATTTATACGAGTTTGACGAAAGAGGAGCAAAGCGCGAAATAGTTTAAAAAAACGAACAATTGAAATAAAAAAATATACACTCTACAATCTACTATAAATCAGCCTTCTAGTTATTAACATATAAAAAATACATCTTTCCTTTTATGGAATTTTCCTTTTTCTGCAACCTATATATAGAACCATTACTTAATCACTAAATGGTATCTGGTTGCTGGTCACCGACAATCGGATGCTATTCAAAAAAGGAAAAATGCTCGTAAAAACTTACGCAAGTGCCGTACAGGGAGTCAACGCTCAAACCATTACCGTCGAAGTCAACTCCGGAGGACTCGTCATGGAAGGAAAAAATTTCTACAACCTAGTCGGTCTTCCCGACAGTGCCATTCGGGAAGGCTGGCAACGCATCGAAGCAGCCGTTAGAAACATCGGTTTCAAATTACCTCGCAAAAAATTGGTCGTCAATCTTGCTCCAGCAGACATCAGAAAGGAAGGAGCCGCTTACGATTTGCCCATCGCTATCGGAGTTCTCGGTACTTGCGGAGCCATCGAAACAGAACAACTAAAAGACTACATCATCATGGGCGAGCTTTCCCTCGATGGTGGTTTGCGCCCCGTCCGAGGTGTTTTACCAATGGCTATCCAGGCGCGCAAAGAAGGTTACAAAGGATTGATCGTTCCGCGCATCAACGCGCATGAAGCAGCCATCGTCGATCAACTGGAAGTCTATGCCGCTGACAACCTGGAAGAGGTTGTTGACTTTTTTAACAATACGCACACGTTAGAGCAAATCAAGCAAGACACTCGAAAATTATTTAGTGGAAACAAAGGAAATTATGAAGTTGATTTTGCAGAAGTAAAAGGTCAGGAGAATATCAAACGGGCATTGGAACTCGCAGCCGCTGGCGGTCACAACGTCATTCTCATCGGTCCTCCCGGGGCTGGTAAAACGATGCTAGCACGTAGAATGCCAACGATACTTCCGCCCCTCAATTTGCATGAAGCGTTGGAAACAACTAAGATTCATTCTGTCGCAGGACTTCTAGGAAAAGAAAGTTCTTTGGTTACTGTTCGTCCCTTTCGCTCGCCACATCATACCGTTAGTGATGCTGCTTTGGTGGGTGGCGGTTCTAATCCGCAGCCTGGAGAAATATCCTTGGCGCATCATGGTGTTTTGTTTTTGGATGAATTGCCAGAGTTCAAGCGGACTGTTCTGGAAGTACTCCGCCAACCGATGGAGGAGCGGAAGGTAACGATTTCGAGAGCTAAAATATCAGTGGATTATCCAGCGAGTTTTATGTTGGTAGCTTCGATGAATCCATGTCCTTGTGGTTATTATAATCATCCTGATAAGGACTGTGTTTGTGGCCCTGGTATGGTACAACGTTATTTGAATAAAATCTCAGGACCTTTATTAGATCGAATTGATTTGCATGTGGAAGTGACGCCGGTGTCTTACGACAAACTCTCCAGTACAGAACGTCCTTCCGAAACCAGTGGAGATATTGTAGACCGAGTGGTGACGGCAAGGCTGATTCAATCGCAACGATTTAATAAGTTGAAAAATGTTTATTGCAATGCGCAGATGCCGAGTCGTATGGTTAGAGAAGTTTGCCAGCTAAAGCCAGAAGGATTGGAAATGCTAAAAACGGCGATGGAAAGACTGAAGTTATCAGCGCGTGCTTATGATCGAATTTTGAAAGTAGCTCGTACTGGAGCGGATCTCGCTGGGATAGAAAATATAGAGTTGGAACATTTAGCAGAAGCGATCAATTACAGATCTTTGGATAGAGAGGGCTGGGCTGGGTAGTTGATTCAAACTTGAAATTAAGTGACTTAGCGCGTAGTGCTTTCGTTTCATTTTATCTAGTGGATAGTATAAATTTTCTGCACCACTTGCTAAGCGCTCTTGTTAACAAACCTTATCCTTCTGCTTCAATTAGAGGTTTTTGGGGGTAACCCGAATTCATTTGGTGTGATTAATATTCAAAAATATATGCTAATCAACCAAAGACAATTTTTTTTAAATCATAATAAAAAATACACTAAAAAATCAACAAAAAAATTGCAATTCGTTAATAATCATGTGTTTATGCAATTACAATCATAACTCCTCTGAATGGGTATCTTTAAGTTTAAAATATTCAAATTATTAAAAACCTTTTCACCTAAAGAGTTTAAGCAATTTGGAATTTGGTTGCGATCTCCCTGGTGCAATACCACTAAAAACCTGATTATCCTTTTCGAGAAAACGAAAAGTACTATCCCGAATACCCTGATAATTCACTGACTAAGGAAAAGCTATTTTCGCAAGTTCTACCGAAGGGAAAGTACAGTGAAAATCGAGTGAATAATCTTTTATCTAAAGCTTATCTAGCTGCTGAGCGATTCATTACTTTCCATAACTTCAGCCAAAATAAAAGTCTTCAGAATAACCTCTTAACAAAAGAATTACAAAAAAGGTCTATTGATGATTGGTTTAATAAAGAGATTGAAAAATCCATCTCTCAGTTAGAAGAAAAGTCCCTCAAAGATTGGGAAGACCATATGGAGTTGCTTCAACTGCTTCAACATTATTACCACCACCCTAACCTGACTCCTGTTATGGAATCTGGAAAGTCTCTAATTACCAGCATGGACGAACAACTGGAGCTTGTTTACATTCTAGAAAAAGCAGCTACCATAACGAAGAAAATTTTTAGAAATAGAATCCTAAAAGACGAGAGTTACGACATAAGAAGGGAATTAGATATTTGGTTTAAGCTTACGGAGCAGATCATACACCCTTCTATTACACTTTTCAAAGTTCGTTTTTCATATACAGAAGATAATAGGCTGGAGAATTATCATTTACTAAAAGCCACCTTTCTCGAAGAGATTCACAACTTGAATGATAAAGAGAAGAAACTACATTTAATCTACCTGACAAATGACACGGCATTGCTTACCAGAACAAAACAACTGGATTTAAGCGCTAGACTACCGCTTTATAAACTAGGTTTAAAACATGGGCTTCTAATGTACAATGGATTGCTGACGCACAAAACGTTCATCTCTATTTTGACTATAAGCAATACATTTCAGGATTTTGATTACTCAACCTGGTTCATTGATAATTATGTGAAGTATCTAGATTCAATGGTCCAAGACGACGCGCAACATTGGGCTTTAGCGCACACTGCCTACTATCAGAAATTCTATAATGAATGTTTGAACATTTTACTAGGGTACGACTTCTCTATCCACTTTTTCAAGATCATTACGAAGGTGCTAACTATACAGGTATATTTTGATTTATTCCTAAAAGATATTTCTTATGAGAGTTATTTATTCAACTTTTTTGATTCTTTTGAAAAATGGTTACAGCGAGAAAAATTTCGATCAAAATATAATAAAAGTTCTTTCTTGAAATTTATACAGTTGTCTAGAAAGCTAGCTAAAAGCTTTATGGAACATTCCTTCTCGGAAAATAATCTGAGAAAGATCATTCATTCCGAAACCAATATACAGGCACCTACTTGGTTAAATCAAAAAATGGAACAAATCATTGAGTTGAATAAAAAAAGGTAACCAATTAGCAATCTCCCAAAAAATCTAGATTGGAAAAATTGAATTGCACAATGCAATGCTTCACGAAAAGAAATTTTTCTACTTTTTATTACGAGGTCTTCAAACTAAATTACGAAAGGAGCTTCCTGTTCAAAACTTACGCCTTCCTCACCAAAGGCGTAATAATTAGGTGCCTGTTTTTCATCAGGCATGTTATTTTTCACCGCTCTAAAAAAATCAGCATAGTTAGAATACGCTTCTGATTTCCATGCACTCAGGATACTTTTGGTAAACAAACCACCTGGTTGCTCAGAGGATTGGTCTTCTCTGGACATTTCAAAATCCTGACAACCGGAGAACAACAACACACGAGCTTTGATTCGCGACCTTTTAGAGGTTTTAGATTGAAGTTGATCATAAAATGCTTTATGACTTTTGTAGGTAGCAGTCATCCCAGCTTTTGGCATAAAACGATAAGCCATTCCTTCGGGAGGGATCAACGAACTGCCATCTATGCCCCCTCTGGTAACGGTACCACTATGACAACTATCCGAGATCACCAAAATACGCACTCCGTCCTCAAACTTAGACCAAAGACCATACAACTCATCGTCTAATAACTGAGCATCATACAAACACCAAGTCTCATCTCGCCGATCTGCAAGAGCCACGTGTGCATCTTGTTTTTCATCTCCTGAAAGATCTCTTACTTGGCTGCCGTGCCCTGAATAGGTAAGAAAAAAATAATCTCCTTTTTCGAGGTTAGTAGCAGCTCGTTCTATTTCAGCAACAACATTTTTTCGAGTTGCTTCTTTAGTTAGCAACTTTCTTGTCTTAAATCCTCTTGATTGGGCAAGTTGCTCCAAGGCAGTAGCATCAATTTCACAACCTTTGAGTGCTCCATTCCACCCGTCCGCTGCAAAAATGGAGGTACGATAATGTGTATCATCTACGCTATTGATTCCAATATGAAGTGAAATTCCTTTAGACATTTTAATAACAATAGTTTTATAAAAAATTAGACTTCGGGGTTTTCCATCTCCTCCTCCATAAAAGAACGCTCCTCTCTTTCCATCGCAACAAATTCTAACAGCTTACAAATTTCATCAATCTCTTTATCATACTTCATTACAATGTCTTTTCCATACTGCTCCAACTGACTCAGGGTAGCATCTGAAGTATCGTCCATTTCAGAAAACTGAGCTTCAATATCAATGTTTAACCGATAGTAACGCGGATGCGCAACACCACTGTTGTCTTCATACGGCGGTAGCATATATTGCATCTGATAGTGTGTAGATTCTGAGACCCCTTGCATCAAAATATCAATCAACGGCCTAATCCATTTTACACCCCAACCTTTTGTTTCTTTGTGGTTGTAGAGCTTTTGTGTTCTGCCCGTTCCTAAAGAGATCAATAAAATAGGCGGAGCAAAATTGTCTGGATTTGGAGCAGCAGCCATGTCTTTGTTCGCTAGCAATTCATCAGTTCTCATTTTGAATTGCCGCTTGTAAGCAGGGTCCTTTCTCCAAAGCTCCTGCGCTTCTACATAGGCCAACATAGATGGATTGTTTGCGAAGACACCTCCATCTATCAAAGAAACATCCTTTGATTTATTAACAGCATGCCTCCCCATATAGGGTAATAGTTTAGGCGGAAAATAAGTAGGAGCCGCTGAAGTACTTCTACAGACATCACAAATATCGAAGTCTTCTTCCTGCTGTTGTTTAGCCAATCGAGAGCGGAAATAGAAAGGCTTTTTATTATGGGTATCATAGGAAGTAATCAATAGGTCAGTATAAGAATTTTTTAATCTGGCTTTACCAAATTGGTTGATTAATACTTCGCTAATATTTTTTGATTCGTAAAGAGGCTTGAATAATAACCGTGCTTTATTAAGCAAACGCATCGGCTTCTTAAAAATCTTTTTTCCTTTTTCTCCTTT
Organism: Saprospiraceae bacterium; assembly: GCA_045105695.1. Taxonomy (GTDB): domain Bacteria; phylum Bacteroidota; class Bacteroidia; order Chitinophagales; family Saprospiraceae; genus CALGLS01. The sequence goes on from JBGCDT010000078.1 coordinate 5,753, forward strand.
GTACAAATGGAGTAACTCGCTAGCGGGAAACTTAGGCTTTCCTGCCTCATCTTTTATGGTTAATCCACTAGCCAGAATTCCACCAGTTGAAGTTCCAGCTATTAAATCAAAGGATTCAGCGATTGGCTTTTGAGTACGTTTTTCTATTTCGGAAAGGATGGTACAGGGAATAATTCCGCGAATTCCTCCGCCATCAATTGATAAAATGGAGTAAGAGAAGAGCGACATGTGTAGTTTGTTTTATTGGTTTTTTAAAGTCATTATACAATAGCTAAAGTAAGTAATATTATTGTTATAGTTAACCTATTAGCTCAATTCCTCTGGCACCTTCCGATCTTCTATTCCGAGATGATATTCAATCTCCTGTTCTAAATAACGCGCTTTGGATAAATTATCTAAACCACTCAGTAGCTTAACATGCTTCTGTCCTTCCGTTTTATTTAGAATCATAAAAATCGATATGTGATTCCCTGGGATTAAAGTTGTATAAATCTGATCGATTTCATCTACGGGATAGTATTTGTCCTTGCTCATCTTTTTCGGTCGCCACTTTATAGATAAAAATTTTTCTCCAACGCTTAGATGCACTTTGTGGTTAGAGCGATTAAAAAGATCAGCCGCTAGAAGAAACATTAGAAGCCAGTTTATAGCGGGGTAAATAAAAGACACTTTTTCTTTCCAAAAAAGCAATGTGAATATTAGAGTTAGGAAAGGCAGAAGGGAAATCGCAATGATTTCAATTGCGGTAAGAGGTTGCTTGATACTGATATCCAAATCCTCCTGAAACCGAAAAATATCTATTCCTTCCGGGCGAAGAATTTCTGTTTTTCTTTTCCCTTGTTTTTGTAGATCTGTTATTTCCTGCTCAAAGGAAAAGACAATATTACAATCATTGCACTTCGCTATCTTATCGTTGATGTTAAGATTTTCAGAGGGTAGGGGCTTAGAACATGATGTACAATTAATGGTTTTGAAACCAGGCGCAGATTCTAAAGAGAGGTTCTTTAGTTCAAGCTTATATTTTTCGATTTCTTTATTTTCCATGACTTCGATTTAAAACTAACTGCCCTTGAGTTAACCTTTATCTATGGAAAGATAATACTTTTTTAGAACGGCAGATAATCAAATCGACCAAAAGAAAAATACTAGATTCTACTTTTCTTTATCACTCGCTACTTCTTCAATGGTAGGAGCAGACCAACGCTCATACCCAATCGGAATGCTACTTGCTTTCCGAACAGCTTGCCCTGTTTTTTGTTTATCAGCAATCATAGCAAAGGTCATAATCAAACTGGTCCCGATAATAATAAAGAGTAGAATACCAGGTTCAAAACCTTCCACTATAGCACTTTCAGGTATGGCATAAAACAATAATACCGTAATCAACCCACGAGGTGCTATATATAGTTGAGGTAAAATATCTTTCCCAATGAATAAGGCCAGAATTCCATATCGAATAATGTAGATCGACGCAATAATAAGCACACTGATCATTGCTACATTTAAATTCAACAGAGAAGCTAATGAAATCGTAATCCCGAAAATAACAAAGAAAAAAGTACGTACAACGAAAGCTGTTTCCATCGTAATAACATGCAGCCCATCATAGATGTGTTTGGCCTCTCGATAGTTGAGTAGCTTACGCATTGGTCCTTGAAAGAAAAGGTTCATATTAGCGATCAACAGTCCAAATACCAAAATGATAATAAGCGATGATAGGTGCATTTTTTTACCTAATGCGTACAATAATAAGAGTACGGCAATCAACAAAAACAGCTTAGTATGACTTTTTATATTCTGAAAAATCAATACAATCATATAGCTCGCTACCAACGAAAGTACAATGGTCAAAACAACGTTGCCTGCAAAACCTCCAAGTCCAGAAGAATGGTCCGCTGCATGTTCTCCAACGTCTAATTGCCCTGTCAGAAAGTAGAACATCATAATTCCCAGAATGTCAGAAAAAGTACTTTCGTAGATATGAAACTCCTTTTTGTCATCTCTCAATCCTGCTACACTTGGGATAATAATAGCGGAGGAAAGAATGGAAAGTGGCGTCGCATATAACCAAGCTTTTTCCATGGTCATTCCATCAATAAAGTGATTAAGGATCATAGCTGCTACCCAGGCGGATAGCATCAAACCAATGAGCGCTATAGAAAAGGCTTTGGCGATGGGTACTAGTTTTTCCTCTTTTAGTTCTAGTTCCAGAGCGGCTTCCAGTACAATCATTATCAAACCTACAATACCCAATACTTCTAGAATAGGAAGAAAATTGAGCTCTCCTCCTCCAGCAGCTTCAAGACCAAAATTCAACACAATTCCCAACACAATCAACATCAACACCGATGGTATATTCGTCTTCTTGGAAATCTCTCCAAAAGAAAAGGAAAGAATCAGTATCAAACTTGAAGCAATTATTAAATTATAGGAGCTTAGAATTTCCATGTAAATGTTTTGTTAGGTAAAATAATCTGTCGAATGCTCTAATGTTATTCTAACACTGTACATCCGTATCCCCATTCCTGAATCAACTCTGTCAACGATTTTAAATGTTTGTTTTCTCTGATCAGTATTTGAGCTTGAAAACCATTCTCACCAGCATCTTCTTCTTTCTTTATTTCTGGCTTGACTGACCAGTCGATATATGGGCAGGAGAAAAAATGATTGTTAAGTTTTGTTGCGCTAAGTGCATCGATATCCTCTCCTGGTGTAATTAATAATTGGTGTAGTCGTCCGATTTTTTCTCCTTTCAGAAAAAGGTAACCATCAGAAAGCAACGTTGTGTAATTGATGAATCGGATTCCTTCCTGTGTCTGCAAGGACAGGCCTAAACGACCCAGGTTTCGGATAATACCGCTGGTCTCATTTATTTTTATGCGTTGCCCATTTTGCAATTGATGTGCTAATAAGAACAGGCGCCCATTGATATAATTCTTCACTGGATAAAAGGCCAATACAAAAACAAGGGCCGCTAGTAATCCATGTAAAAACGGATTAATGAAAATAAATCCAGCAATTAAAAACAGGATAGCTGCAGGTTCAAATAACCTCAGTATAATATGTAATACTTCTAGCACTGCCTTTTGCCGAGTCCCTAAAATATTCACTCGTTCCAGCATGCCTTCTAAAAGTTTGATTGCCCAATAGAGTACAATCAAACTGATTGCCACGAACAACCAAAAACTCCAACTTATGGTAAATTCCTCTAGTCTCATATTTTGACTTGTTTCTTAGTATTGGGTTGATAACCGTATCGGAAGTTTATCCTTTCGGATAATAATTTTCCAATTTCATTTACCAAATATCGATTAACGATTATGTTCTTTTGTTCTTTTCTAAGGATTCCTAAATTGAGCATCCGCTTCAACGTGACGCCATAGGTTTTCCCATAAGCAGGACCGAACAGCTTTCGTAATTGTTTTGATGTTGTCTTTTTCTCCATCATTATCGCTTGCAATAATAGCGCAGACTCCGTACTCAAAAATGCAGGCAATTTATGTATTACTTTATTAGGCACCTTCACTTTTTCTTCATCTACTTTTTCTACCGTATATGCCCATCGCTTCAATGCTTCACCAATATTATGCTCTGCCGCCTGGCCAACCCGGTTGATTGCACGAGTCAATTGAGTACCCGTAATTTCTGCGACCTCACTATTACACAAAACCGTATGCGTCGCACTATGTCTTACCAAAATAGCATCGCGGATATTCGCCATAGACATCGACCCTATATTTATTTCGCTTTGGAATACTCGATCTATTTCAAAAGCCGTAGATAGTTGTGCCTTCATCCAATTGCTCATAGACACCACGAAAAACAAACGATTGGAATAGTTGTCGATGAATTTCAACAAGGTGTTTACATTTTGTGCTAAAGAAGTTTTATCACTTCTCCAAAGCTCCAGATCATCGACCCAGACCATTGCATGTTTGTCTTTTGCATAACGTGCAATAAAAGAGAGTGCCTCATTCATATCGCAACCTACATCAATGTGCCGATGCTTACCTCCTGGTAAAACACTTCTGCTATAAGGTGCTAGCTTGATGGATTTATTTTGAAAAAAGCGCTGATCGATTAATTCTCCAAATAAAGTCTTCCCAGAGAATCTTTTACCTGTAAGCAATACAGCTCCTCGAAAACCTATCTTCCAGTTATCTACCATCGTAGCAACTCTCGCCAACTCTTCTCTTCTACCGACAACAAACGAATCTCCAATCCATCCTTTAGTCAAGAACATATTAGTGTAATGACTATTCTCGACATCTGGATTTCGACTATTGACGACACGGACAATGCGCTCTGAAATACTGAGTGCTTCTTCCGCTAATACATTTTTTTGTAACTGATTTACACGTGCGCCCTGTTTTCTAAACCAACTCTGAATCTCCGACCAACGGGCAGAGTCGCGATACTGACTGATGGTATATTGAAGTGATCGAGCGAGAAAATTTTCCTTGTAAATATTAGAAAGAGTAAAATCTTTTTTGATCTTTTTTAGCGCAAGTGATTTCATATCCATCGTTCGGCTTTCTGATCGTTCGAGACTTTTCAGAAAGTTTGAAAGCACTTGCATGATGGCTTCTTTGTCAGAAAGCTGTTGGCCTTCTTCATCTACCAAAAGCAAATTTTTCACACTTACAATGTTCAGATGAATTTTATTAGTAATGCCATCTCTGATTGTAAACAGTTCATAAATCTCAGGAATTAATTCCGACTCCAACCAAGCGCGTACTTCGGAACGAAGATTCATTTCTTTATATAACAATACTCCTCCGCTAGAATCAGCAACGATTTTTTCCTTTGTTGGAAGACGCGAAATAAAATCATCTAAGTGCGCATGAAAAATTTCTGAGTTGTCTGGTGTTTCCCAGTTTTCATCCAATTGCTCCAATTCATTGGTTAGCAATTCACTATTATCAACCAGCCCGCTACTTTCTACTTTTCTAATCAATGTTTCCAAGCCCTCTTTCAGTATACCTATTTGATTCAGCCAAAAGTCATATACTTCCGTGAAATGGCTTCCAATAGCGACAAAGGTTCCAGAGGCGTTCCATAAAAGCTTGGACTGTTGAATCAAGTCCTCGCTTTGCTCCGGTAATAGAGCAATTTGTTTTTCATAAATCTCCCAAGGTAGATTTTGCAAACGCCATTTCTCCAGTTGCTTAGAATTATTTAAAGGGTGGGATCCTGCTGATTCTAAATCAATAAAAAGGGTAGAAGACGCATCTGTAATAGACTGTCTCGTCACATGGCGCAATTCTCCAAATTTTTCCATTTTCACTTCTCCCTCAGAAACTTTTAACCAAGCCCGCTGCTCCTGAAAAAGGATATCGCGCCATAGCAACAAAAAAGATTTTGCATGATCCATCCAATCAAAAGTAATAAACCAGGGAATAAAAGAATCAGAATCAGCCTTTACCTCCTTTTGAGCAGCAGCTCCAATTTTCAATAACGCTGGAACAACCTCCTCTAAAGCATCTGCCAATGATTGCAAATGTGATAAGGTATCGTCTTTATCCCAGGACTCTCGGATGTATCGATTGACCATAGCCTTCAGCGCAGGTATAGCTGTCTGAAGGTCAACTGTAGGAAGTGTTGCTTTTGTTGGAGGGCGATGATCCATTAATTAGCTTTGTAAAACGGAGATTTAAAAATGGAAATATAGGGCGAATTTTAATGAAAAGTGAATTTAAAAATTGCCTTCTTTCGTGTACAATGTATCGATATGGCACTTAGCTAATGATCAAAGGTATTCATTCATCTTATCTACCTCATCACCTTATTCGCCTGACTTTCAATCAATTCCCTCTTCAATTCCTCCAATGATACCAGCAGCTTTGTCATAGGTCTCTTGCATTGCTGCTGCGTTATTCATACCTCCGTAAAGGGCTCGTTCACAGGTTTTGAGCATTTCGATAAAAGGCTCGATGCGTTCCTGCGGTACGTTGAGTTCAATGAGTTTTTCTTTGATATTGCCTTTGCTAAGGTCAGCGTTAGCCATGTTCAGCTTGTCAGAAATATAACCTAGCGCTGCGTGTGATACTTCATTGTAGAAGGAGCGACTGTCATTATTTTTCAGAAATTGCTCTGCGGTGGCGAGTTGTTCTTTTGCTACTTTTGCAGCTCTTTGCTTACGCAATAAGACCTGATCAACATTGCCCTCTCGTAACTGCTTTTGCCGATAAGCCACTACTCCTCCAAAGACAAACAAAGGAATCACCATCAAAATCCAATAGAGCAGCGAAGCAAAAAAGGAACTACCTTTCTTAGAAAGACTGGTATTCTTTTTCAATGGCTTTAGGACTGCATTTGCGAAAGGATCTTCTTCCTCCTGTACAACAACGGCTTTTCGTTTTACTCCTTTTTTTACATCAAAAATATTATCAGAACCTTTCAAAGTAATGTATCTCAAACTATCTGTATCAAAGTAAGTAAACTCAGGAGCGATGTTATAACGCCCTGCTTCTTGTGGCAACAATAAATACTCTATCACTTTTTTAGCAACAATACGACTCTGCATTTCTTCCGAATTTTCGCTGATGACGCGAGGTTCATAAACCTCTATGTTGTCTATCAAAATAGGTGGAGCTTGTACTTGTTTTATATCTCCATCACCAGTGAAAGTCATTTGCAACGTAATGGATTCATCTGTAGTCAGGTTGTTATTACTCGCTGCTACAGTCATGAAATATTTTCCTACAGCCCCTGTAAAAGTTGGTGGGGCATTACCTGGCAAGCGACGAACATTGATTGTCAGTGGAGGCGTTTCTACGACGACAGGGACAGTCCGTTTCATTTGAAAAAAACCACGCCTTTTATTTCTGTCTTCCTCTCTGACAATTGCCAATCGCATCTGCATAGGATCAATCGTTAAGGCTCCAGCTTGCTGTGGAAAAAGAGCTACTCTTTTTATAATCTGAGTTGTGAATTCCACTCCATCAATTACCTCCCTTGAGGAGGTAGTACCAATTCGCCGAATATCCTGCATAAAGAAACCGTCATACTCGGATTCAGAAATTAGATTATACGTACTGACATCAAGAGTTGTATAAATTTTATAATCCAACAATATCTGCTGACCGATGTAAGCTTCTGGGGTGCTGGGCACTGCCTTGATAAAAACTTCTTTTTCTATTCTCTTTTGAAAGTCAGCCTGAGAAGATGCGCCTTCTTTTCCTTTGAGCACTTGTACTTTTACAGCATTTGAAGTCATCTTTTTCCCAGCGACCATAACAGTTGCTCCTTTGATCGTGTACGTTCCAATTTTCTTTGGTTGTAAGGTGTAGGTATAAATCAACTCCCTAGTATAACGACCATTAATAGAGCTCGTACTGATAGACCGGTTAGGTCCACTCAGTAAAGTAAAGCCTTCGAAGCTAGGTGCTTTAAAATTTTCCCCATTGGCATTCATCAGAGTGTAAGACACTTCAAAATAACTTCCGATCACCACTTGACGTGCATTGGCAGAGGCCATAAAAGTGACTGGTCCATTTTGCGCAAAAGCACTTATGGCAAAAAGCAAAAGTAAATATAGTAGCGTTGGCCTCATGGTCTTTTACAAGCGGTATGTTTTTCTTTTCTTCTTGGTTTTCTTTTTAGGCTCTGGTTTGGCAGATCTATCTGGCCATTGAAACCAAAAGTCGTCTGCTATTTTTTCTTTCTTAGGTGTTTGTACAATTCCGTCTGGATTGTGGTACACATTTATTTCTATGGGTTGTGTTTCTAACAAGGTGTTTCCGGATTCAACCTGAGCGGGCATAATATAAAACTGACCAACATCTTTTGGCTCCAACCAATAGGTGTTGGAAGCGCTCTGGGTCATATCTCCATTGATGACCTGCATACTTGTCGAATAACTCGGCCCACTGACCACATTGAAGCCTTCAAAAGCAGGCGCTTCAATTTTAGCATTAGACAGGTTTTCTACCTTAAAAGTCACTTCTATGGCATTCCCTAGAAGGACAGAATCCATATTAACTTTTGCAGTAAACTTTGCTTCTTGCCCGGACAACATAAATATGGAACAGATGACCAGGGCGATGGTTAGGAGTTCTTTTTTCATATTCTATTTTTATTTCGATTTCAATTTTCAATACAAGAGCTACCAATCCTTCGAAGACTTCGTTCTTCCGTGTCTACCTTTGCGCATTTTTTCTTGTACTTTCTTCTCTTCCTCTTCCATGATTTCTAATAACCTTTTTGCTTCTTCCTTATTCAGGTCTTTTTGCTCCATTGGCTCTGAGGGATTTTCCTGCTGCTCATTTTGTTGATCTTCGTTTTCCTGATCACTTTCCTCTTCTTGATCTTGCTGCTCCTGCTGATCTTCGTTTTGTTCGTTGTTTTGTTGTTGCTGATCTTGTTGTTGCTGCTCCTCGCTCTGTTCGTCATTTTGCTCGTTACTCTCTTGCTGTTGTTGTTGCTGTTGCTCTTGTATCCTCATTTCGCGCATTGCCATAGAAAGGTTTTTCTTTGTATCGAAATTCTCAGGGTCTAACCGCAGCGAGTTCTTATAGGCTTCTACACTCTTCTCGTATTCTTCATTCTGAAAATAGGTGTTTCCTAAATTGTGATAAGCGTTCGCTTTTACTTCATCATCATCTGTAGATCCAGCAACAGATTCATAATGTTGCTTAGCTTCCTCAAAACGTTCTTGCTGATAGATTGTATTACCTAAATTATACTTAGCCTGGTCTGTATATTCTTCTTCCAATGCTTTTCTGTAACCTTCTTCAGCTGACTTATAATCCTCCTGCTCATAGTCTTTGTCTCCCTGACGCAGATGGGAGTGCCCATCTTGAGCAACCATTTCTATAACAGAAAACAAAAATATTAGTAATAGGATTTTTTTCATTGTATCTTTTTTTACTTTTTGTAAATGTAGAACAAGGATGAAGCAGATTGTTTTGGTTAGAACAGATTTCCTGTTTCTATTTAATTAAAAAACTCCTTTCCTTCCAACAGTTTACTTTTCTGATAAGAGAGTAAAAATTCCATGAGGATCAGTAAGAATGCAAAAGCGATGAAGTAAGCAAAATAACTTTCGTACTCACTAAAGGATCGCTGCTCCAGTTCTCGCTTTTCTACTTTCTCTAATTTTTCTCTGAGATCAGCGAGTACTTCTTCTCCTTGCAAAAGGTTAAAATAAGAACCTGAACCCGCCTGCGCCAACTGGCGCAACATGTCTTCATTGATTTTAGTCACAACAGGGTTACCTGTTTCATCTCGCTTCCAATCCATCCGACCAGCACCAATGCTGACTGGTATCTGCGCCCCCTCAGCTGTCCCAACTCCTACAGTAAATGCTAGCAGTCCATTACTGTTTGCTTCTTGCATTCGCTCTAAGGCTTGCTGATCGTGATTCTCTCCGTCAGTAATAATCACGAGTGCTTTGTGGTGTTTATTATCTCGTTGGAAGGATTGTTCAGCCAGGTCTATCGCATCACTGATGGCTGTTCCCTGAGTAGGAGCCATTTCCGTATTTGCGCTTTTCAGAAATAACGTGGCGGCAGCATAATCCGTTGTGAGTGGCATTTGCAAGTAAGCATTTCCTGCAAAGATGATGATCCCAATTCGTTCGCCTCGCATCGCTTCAATCAACTTGATTCCGAACTGCTTAGCACGTTCCAGTCTATTGGGCCTGATGTCCTGCGCGACCATACTCGTAGAAATATCCAGCGCAATAAAAATATCTGCGCTCTTTCGTTTGACCTTTTCTTTTTTTGTTCCCCACTGCGGATTGGCCCAGGCGACAATCAATGTAGAGAGTGCCAACATCAAGAGAACAAATTTCAGCGTATGCTTATATTTTGAAAACTTAGGCATCAGTTGCGCCAGCAAAGGCTGCTCTCCGATTTTGTCCATCGCCCTTTTTCGCATCGTCCACATCCACAGGAAGGCTAGTACCAACAAAGGAATGATGGCGAAAGCGTACAGGTGTTCTGTGTATTCGAATCTGAACATTTTTTTGACTATTAACTTTTAACTAAAACTTCTTTCGATCTTACCGGTCTGCCTTTTTCTACACATCCGCTTTACGAACTCTTGCTCTTCTTCGTGGCTGCTTCGCGAGGTCGCAAAGCTATTGCGGAGCCTGCGTGTTATCTTCCTAAGGCACACTCCTCAGTATTGTGTATCGCAACAATAATTCAAAAATCAAAAACAACATCCCCCAAAATACAAAAGGGTGAAAGCGTTCCGTCTCTCGCTTAATAGTAGTCGTCTCTATTTTTGTTTTTTCCAATCGATCAATATCTCTGTATATCTTTTCTAGTCCTTTAGCAGAAGTCGCTCTAAAATATTTACCACCAGTCATGTCTGCAATTTGCTCCATGAGTTCTTCATCGATTTGCACGGTGGCCATTCCGAAAATGTATTGTCCGTCACTACGACGGCTGACGGGAGCCAATGCTTTACCTCTTGAGCCAACACCAATCGTGTACACTTTGACAGCATACTCTCTAGCAATTTCAGCAGCTGTGATCGGTTTTATGTAACCTGCGTTGTTGTCTCCGTCGGTTAATAGAATAACTACTTTGGATTTTGCTTCACTGTCTTTAAGGCGGTTGACGGCGGTGGCTAGGCCCATTCCTATAGCGGTCCCATCATCGAGGATACCACATTGGAGTTCTTCCAAAAAATTTTTGAGGACGCGATGATCTGTAGTCAAAGGACATTGAGTAAAGGCCTCTCCTGCGAAGACGGCCAAACCGATGCGGTCGTATTTTCTTTTATCTATAAATTCAGCAGCTACTCTTTTCGAAACCTCTAGACGATCTGGTCGAAAATCCTGCGCCAACATACTACTGGATAAATCCATAACCATGACAATGTCAATTCCATCAGCTGTAATGTCTTCTTCCTTCATAACTTCCTGGGGGCGAGCCATCGCAAGTATCAAAGCAGCCAGACAAAACATTCTTAAGACCGGTAGCAACCATTGCAAGTAACCTCGCAAAGAAGCAACGCCCTTAAAAGATTGTAAGCGCGACACAGTCAGTGTAGGAAACCGTTTTCTACGTTGCATATAATACCAAACGGCAAGTACCGGTATTACTAATAACAATAGTAATACGTAAGGGTACATGAAGTGGTAATTGTCAAATAGGTTGAACATTTTTCGTTCTTATTCTATAACTGTTTTGTCAAAATTGTATTCTAAGTTTTACACTATATCCAGTCGCAGCCCAGTTTCTTTGTCTACTGGGTTTCCATCTTTATCTACATATTCTTCAGCAACTATCATGGGTTTTGTTTTATCTATAAAGTCTGTAGCCTGCGTTAAAACTTTTGCATGAAAGTCAGCCCCTGGTTTCGCTTTCGCAAATTTTACCATGTCGGCTACTTGCAACATGTTTGTAAGTTCGCCTTTTAGACTTTGATCAAAATCCAGAGATTGTAACTGTTGCTGAATTTCTGAAGTCGTTGACTCCAGCGCTTGTATTCTGTATCTGCCTTCCAGGTATTCTCTAATGATATAGGTCAGCTCTGACTGATAGGTTTTAATTTGTCCCTTTTGCCAAAGTTCTTTTTTCGCTAAGTCTTCCAATTTCGAAAGTGCTATTTCATGAGCCGGTACCTTTCGGATAGGAGGTGGAGGTGCAATAATCTTCTTTCTCTTGCCCAGCCACCAGATGATAAAGCCTATGATTCCAAAAACTAATAGTACTCCCAGAATCCAGGGTAGTAGATCCCAAAAATTTAAAGGCTCTTCGATAATCGGTCGGATGGGGGCGAGTGAATCTCCGTTTGGTGTAAAGACATTTATGACCAGGTCGTTTGTCAGTTTTGTGGTATTACTTCCGTTTTGTTCAAAGTTAACTGCTATCTGTGGAATGATAAATGTTCCTGAATCCAGAATGGTAAAAGTGATGTCTTGTCTCAACAAAAAGGTATTACCTGATTGCAAGGTATCTAGTTTTCCGTTGTTATAAACTTCAACATGCTCATCTTTTTCCAACTTTGATAAATCTACACTTCGAACATTTACTGAGGGGGGATGCTTTATTCGAAGATGAACTTGCACTCGATCCCCAATCAGCATTTTTGTACTATCTAATGAAGCAGAAACCGTCACCTGGCTAAAAGCAACATTTAGCGAAAGTAACATAACAATAAGGCTACAAAATATTCTCTGCTGTAAATTCATTACTGTATTTCCCTTTTGTAAAATTATTTTGATCGTTTCTTAAAAAACCGTAACAATATATTTACGTAATCTTCATCCGTTCGAATACTTACGACATCTGCTCCTGTTTTTCTAAACACATCCTTAAAGTAATTTTGATTTTTATTAAATTCTTCTGCGTAAGCCTGACGAACTTCTGGTATAGCGGTATCAATCCAGCCCACTTCCCCAGTCTCTGCATCGTATGCTCTGATCAAACCAACGTTTGGTAATTTTGCCTCTCGTTTGTCATACAGGTGCATACCAATGACATCGTGCCGACGGGCAGCTATTCGCAATGGTGTTTCGTAACCAACCGTCATGAAATCTGAAAGAATAAAGGTGATGCTTCTTTTTTTAATCAGGTTATTGAGGTACTCCATGGCCATACCGATGTTGGTACCTTTGCCTTCTGGTTCGAAGTTGAGTAATTCTCTGATGATGCGGAGAATGTGTTGTTTTCCTTTTTTAGGGGGAATGAATTTTTCGATTCGGTCCGTAAAAAAGAGTACGCCTACTTTGTCATTATTATTGATGGCGGAGAAAGCAAGGACGGCCGTTAGCTCTGTGAGTAGTTCGTTTTTCATTCGATTGGTCGTCCCAAAAAAGGAAGAACCACTAAGATCAATGACCAACATAACGGTTAGCTCTCGCTCCTCTTCAAATATTTTGATGTGCGGATCACCGGTGCGAGCTGTTACGTTCCAATCTATATTTCTGACATCATCTCCGTATTGATAATCGCGAACTTCGCTGAAAGACATTCCACGACCTTTAAAGGCACTATGGTATTCCCCCGAGAAGATGTGTCTACTCAGGCCACGTGTCTTGATTTCTATCTTCCGAACTTTCTTAAGTAGCTCGCTGGTTTCCATTGTATTAATATTGACTGTTGACTTTTAACTTTTAACTATTGACTATTGACTATTGACTTTTAACTTCCTTCGGACGTAACTAATCGCGGAGCATACGCACGAGTGTTTTGAATTTGAACTTGATTCTTGATCTTGATCTTGATCTTGAACTTGATTCTTGAACTTGATTCTTGAACATTAAAAACCCGCCATTTCCCAAACAATCCCTACTGGTTTCATATACTCTTTTAGATCTTCAAAAGAAATGGTAATCTCCTGCTGGCCATAAATCGGACTAAAGGGCGTACTGAAATTTATACCTTCCTGACGAATTGTAAAAGAATCAAAAGAAGCGGTTGATAACCATTTTCTAAAATCGTAATCTTCATAAAATTGATGTGTCGGAACATTCTTACTAAGATGCGCCCAAATCATATCCTGTAGATTAAAATCATTTTTAAAAATACTGCTCAACGTAATCTGAGTACTACGATCTAAATCATAATTGAACGGAATTCCTTTGCCTCTTTCTTCCCAACTGTTGGTTATCCATAAGCGACCACTGATGATATTTACCGAGAGGTAATCAAGGTCATACCAACCATAGGTTCGAATAGACGCTCTGGTTTCTGGGTTTAATTCTGTTCCTATTTTTCTAGCTTCATTGACGAATTCTTTATAGCTTGATTGTTCTTTTGCTACAAGTTCTGACATCCATCTGTTGAAATTATTGTCATCAGCTAAGGGAAAGGAAATGCCAAGGCTACTTAGATAGTCTACATAAGTTAGACAACCAACCTCCATCGTTTCGTGCAACCAAAAGTCAGATTTTATTCTTGCACCATAAGGATTTCTAAAAACAGCTTCCATCAATCCTTCCGAAGTTAAGGTTCCATTCAGGCTCCCTTTTGGTTTTTGGTACTCATCAAAAATTTTTAAATCTACTTCTCCTCCTCTATTTATTTCCCCTTTGATGGCGTAGCTTTTATTTTCCTTATTGAAATACACCAAACCTCTTATCTGTCGATCTGCCTCTCTTTGCAATAGAAATTCTACCTCATCATCAATGACTAATCCTCTGAATATTTTGATCCACTTTTCGCTACCACAGTCTGATTTTGTACGTAGTACTTCTTTGTTGGATTGGCGCAACAACATTTTACTTCCTATGGAATTATCCGCAGAGGACCAATCCAAAAATAATTCTCGTCCCTCCATCTTTCCTTCTATGTAACCAGAGATTTCCTTTTGCACATCCAGTTCCATGAGTCGAATTTTTTGTCGTTTCATAAAACCAACTATTCCAAACTCCTGCTCACTCTTTAGGTATTTCATTTTCCCTCTGCACATTTTTCCATCGTAGGCTAGGACCATCGTTACGTCATTGATATCGTCTATCGTTCCGCTGTAATGACGGAGCCAAAGTACCTTATCCGGATTTGGAAACAATTGTACAACTGACCGTTCGACAGCAGAAACTTGTGCATCGACAGTGATTAGTGTTATCAAAAAGAGCAGCGTTAAAACAAGCTGTTTGAGCATTTTGCTAGAGTTGTAATTGTATTGCCTGCCTGGCTTATGCCAACAGACAGGTTAGCGAATACCAAAAATAAACTTAGGGAACTTCTACAGCATTCAAAATCTGTTTGACGATGTCCTCCTGTGTGATGTTCTCCGCTTCTGCTTCGTAAGTAATGCCAATTCTATGGCGCATAATATCTGTACAAACACTCCGTACATCTTCAGGTATAACGTAACCTCTTCGCTGAATAAAGGCGTATGCTTTGGAAGCAAGTGCCAAGTTGATACTCGCACGTGGAGAACCTCCGTAATTTATCAACGGTTCGAGATTCGCTAGGCCATAACTTTTAGGGTCACGAGTAGCAAAGACGATATCTAAGATATACTGTTCGATTTTTTCATCCATGTAAACCTTCTTGACCACTTCGCGCGCTCGTAAAATTTCTTCTGGCTGAACCACCTGATCTACTTTTGCATGTACGGCTCCGTTCAAGTTTCTGCGGATGATCTCTCTTTCATCTTCTTTAGAAGGATAACCAATTTTCACTTTCAACATAAAACGGTCTACCTGCGCTTCTGGCAGAGGATAAGTTCCTTCTTGCTCAATAGGATTCTGAGTAGCTAAAACTAGGAAAGGCTCTTCCAGTTTGAAGGTCTGATTTCCGATGGTCACCTGACGTTCTTGCATGGCTTCGAGAAGTGCAGATTGAACCTTTGCAGGAGCTCGATTGATTTCATCCGCCAATACAAAGTTCGCGAACACCGGTCCTTGACGAACAGTGAAATCGTTCTTACTAGGATTGAAAATCATGGTACCCACGATATCCGCAGGCAATAGATCTGGTGTAAATTGAATACGACTAAAATCTGCATTAATGGCTGTCGCCAAAGTTTTAATCGCTAGTGTCTTTGCCAATCCAGGCAAACCTTCCAGCAATACGTGTCCTCTGGTCAATAAACCAAGTAATAGTCTTTCGATCATATGGTGTTGACCGACGATGACTTTAGCGGTGGCTTCATTTAGTCTTTCGATAAAAGCACTTTCAATGTAGATTTGCTGATTGAGCACTTCAATGTCTACCGATTCTTGCATGATATTTATTTATGTTGGTGTTTTTTAATAACCAGCCTTTAAGAGCATGTTAGGAGTTTAATTATATGTCTGCAAAGCACAATTTTTTTATTATACTTCGATGTGAAAATCCTCATTTAGCTACGGCTAAACTCCGGTTTTAAAGCCTCGTCTAATAATAAAAATTATAACTTTTCACCTCTAAAATCAAAATCCAAACATCCCCTAAGCTTCCTGTATTGGGAAACGTTTCCAAATCCGTTAAATTAAAATTTACTAGTAGAGAGTAAGTAATCCTTCAAAACAATTAATAGAATATCGTTCTTTTAAATGAATACTTAGCAGATGCAAAGCGGCTGACTCTTTTACGTCTGTTTTGCTAAAGGATGTGTCTCTCTCGAATTGATTAACCATATTTACCGTCCTATAACGCAAGAACCTGACTTTTAGGTCTAAATCAATTCTAATAGCCTTTGAAAAAGACGTATTTTTAGCGCAGCAAAATTGCTAATTTTTTACTAAAAAAAGTAATGGAACTGGTGTGAATTGACGTTTATTAAATAAGCAGCTCAAACAGACCATAAAATAGAAAAATGAAACCTTTATATATCCCCTTTAAATTCTTTTGTTTTATCTTACTCTTTATGGCTATTACCCCTTGTGTAGACGGGCAAGTTTTTAAAACACCTGAAGATAAGATTGCTTCGAAAGATCATATTTATGACCTTCAGTCAGGTGTTTTAATTGTCCGACTCCCTAGCAAAAACAATAAGATTACAGCCTTTCAGGAGATGATGAACCGTAGTGAGATGAGTAAGGCAAAGCGAAAAAACCTTAAAGAGAGATTAGAGGAAACCATCAACGAGAGAGATAAAAAAAACGTAGCTATTATGAACGCGTTTAAGGAATACTATACTTTTTCCAATTATCGCTTTGTGTACGATACTGCTGTCGTTCATTTGTTTCGTGGAGATAGTCGGGGCCACTTTTTAAATGATGACTTACAAGTGGATAGCACTATTACCGTTTTTATGGGAGACCCCATCTACACGCTAAAGTACGGCCAGACCAGTTCATCAGAAGCTAATAGCCTCGAAGGGTTTATTATTACTGACAACAGTAATGTAGAACTAAAGAAACCTTTTCCTTACTTTATTAAAACCGCTTATCCACCTGCATCTTTCTTCCGTGCGTTTTTTGGAAAAGCGACGACCCCCAGCTATGATAAAATGGCTTATCGCCTTAATAAAAAATTAAATAAACGACTTGAGCTGATAAAAGGGCCTTTGGAAACTGACGAATAAGTATCCAGCATATTGTTTTCAGCGATTATAAATTGATCTTATTGTTCTGCTTCAGAAATAGTATCTAACAATACTTCTCCGTCTGGGAAGATAGGTACAACTGGCGTGGTATCTTTAGGTAGTTTTATCTCTGGTCGATCAGGTCGGTAGGGGATCTCGGGTTTTTCAATAACTTCCTGTACCTGTAACTTTGCTCTTGCTATCAATGTAGAATCTGCCAATTCACCCGCGCGCTCCATTACTTTATTGGTACAAAGTGCTAATCGTTTGCTACGAAACTTCCTTAGTCGTTCCTCTAGTTTTTCTCTCCTTAGCTCCCCTTTCGTAGGTAATTTCTTTGCAGAAAATAACAATACACTTACAAACATGGTGATAATTACGAATATGTAGAAAAGGCTATTTTTCATTTCTCTATTTTTATAGCGCTTTTAGAAGGAGCAGGACCTTTTAGTCTGCTGATTTCTTCCAGGCGTTTTAAAATAATCGAGTCTACAGCTACCTGTACACGGGCATCGAATTCCAAATCACAAATGCTATCTAGCTCTACTATCATCTCTTTTCGTTGAGCATTGTACATTGAATCAATTATTTTTCGATCCTTCTTATTCAACATCGGAGGCTCTTCAAAACAAGACGTTTGTGAAAACCCTACAAAAAGCATTAACAAAAAACAATTAAGTATTTTTTTCTTCATTCGTCAGGTCGATTACTTTTCTTTTTAGCTCAAAACTTTGTCCGAGGTATACTTTACGAACCATTTCATCTGCGGCCAATTCTTCAGCAGTACCCGCTTTTAGAATATCTCCTTCAAACATCAGGTAAGCACGATCTGTGATCGAAAGTGTTTCTTGTACATTGTGGTCTGTAATAAGAATACCAATGTTTTTTGTAGCCAACCGAGCTACAATGTACTGAATGTCTTCCACCGCAATAGGGTCGATCCCCGCAAAGGGTTCATCCAACAAAATGAAGTTCGGTGAGGTCGCCAATGCTCTTGCTATTTCTGTTCGTCGTCGCTCTCCTCCCGACAAAGTATCTCCTCTGCTCTTACGCACTTTGTGTAAACGGAATTCATCAATCAGACTTTCGAGCTTCACTTTTTGCTCCGCCTTCGACAACTTTGTCATTTCTAAAACAGCAGAAATATTATCCTCCACAGTCAATTTTCTGAAGACTGAAGGTTCCTGTGGTAAGTAACCGATGCCGATTTGCGCACGTTTGTACATGGGCAAGTCCGTGATCACTCTGTCATCCAGAAATACATTTCCTTCATTGGGTTTGATGAAACCGACGACCATGTAGAAGGTTGTCGTTTTCCCAGCTCCATTGGGGCCGAGCAAACCTACGATCTCGCCTTGGTTCACTTCCAATGAAATTTCTTTGACCACTTTTCGACGGCCATATATTTTGACTAATTTTTCTGTTCGTAATTTCATATAAAAAATTATCTCTCTCGGTTTTCTAGCATAAAAAGAATTTTACTCCACAGCTAGTTTTCCTCTTCTATTTCAAAATCTTCTTCTTTCTTTTCTTCTTCTACGTTCTCTTTTGGCTTTTCAACTTCCTTCTTCGTCTCCATTGAAAAATCTACTTCTAAATCCCAATCTGCCCGTAATTCTCCGAGAGTGCGAAAATACAACTTTTCGGATTGTGTTTTTAGATCGTAGTTTCCAGGGTCCCATTTTCCATTGGCGTTGGCATCTCTGACCACGCGCATTTTATAAGTGGCAGGAAGCATTCCGATGTATTTTTTAGTGTAAACACTATCCGCTTGAAAGGTAGATTCCTCCACCAATTCTTCTCCCTTGAATAATTGTAGAACATAAGCTACGCTATCTTCTAACTCTGTCATTTTTACAATTAAATTTCCAAAATCTTCTACAGCAGGAACGGTAAAATCCAGAACAATAGAATCGTTTTTCAAACCATACCAATCAGTCACTGCTCCGGGTAAGATTATCATCTTGTAGGGTTTCGCCTTCGCCCATTTGTATCGCATTTTCACTAAGCCAACGGTATCAAGAACTAGTCTTACATTAGGTTTCACTCTAATCTCCGTCGTATCTTCTAACAAGACAAATGCAGCAGTATCCAGAGCGATCAACGGATGATTGAATCTTAGCTCCATCGCTTTTCTAGGGTTTTGATTAGCAATTTTTGATCGTACCTTTTTCCGTAAATCTAATTTCGCTTTCGCTAAAAAAGCAGTCTTAGATCTCGGTTTTATTTTGACGGTATCATATAGAAAAGTATCCTGCTGAATGTATACCGACCAACCAACAGAATCCTTGGGTTGATACCAAAGATGAATAGAATCTTTTTCGTAAACGATCTGCTGCCGCTGCAAAACAGAGTCAAAGGTAATTTGTAAATCGGCTGTGGGTTTCTTGTTAAAATTAAATGTGATCTTTCCGTAGCGGTCTGAATTTTTGCTAACGATTCGAAGCGGCTGTTCCTCCTCAAATAGTTGCAATTCAATATTAATCCTTATACTGTCCGTCAAGATAAAGGGTTCTTCTTGATAGCCAATTCGCTCCAGCGGCATATCAAAAAGATAATTGAAGTTGTTATCATCCAGCGCAAATATTTTAAAGGTATCCGCTCTTACATTATCTATTTGGAATGTCCCTGATTTTGAAGTTCTTCCAAAATAAAAAGGTCTTTCTGTACGCACAACTGAATCCGCCAGGTTATCATATAACAATACTAATACATCATCTATCGGATCACCTGAAAAAGCATCTGTCACCTTTCCTCGTACAGAAAGCGAATCAATATAATCTCCTGTAGAAAAAACAAACCGGAGGTTTTCGGCAGCCAAACCTTCATTGAAATCTTTGACGGCTTCTCCGAAGTTAATGATGTAGGTGGCATTCTCTCGGAGTTTCTCTTTACCGTCGAATTCAAAGCGAACAGTTTTCTTTTTGAGGGTAACCTCGGGCGTATACTCCAATGGAGGAGAGACTACAACTTGATTGAATGGGTCATTGAGTTTCACCCATTCGTTGAAGGTTAGTTCGAAGGATCGCTTTTCGAAATTTGTCTGCATATTTGGAGAAGAAGCCTCTAGCACGACTTGTGGTGGTTCTTCATCCTTTGGGCCTCCGTTAGGAGACACTGGGTTTGCGCAAGCTGTGAAGAAAAAGTAGCCTGCGATGACTAGGTAAGTTATGCTGTTGTAATGTTTGTACATGTTTTTTCTTACTTCTTATCTATCAACGGCTAATTTATTTTTATGATGCCACTCCAAATGCTTTCCAACAAGCAAACACCTTCCTTTAACTTTGCCTTAACGAAACTTCCTTCTTACTCCATCAACTCCATAGCAATTCGATCTGCCAGCAACTTCCCCGCTCTTGTCAAAGTCCATTGGTTGTTCTGACGAACGACGGTTCCATCCTTTTCAAATTGTAAAATCTTTTTAGAAAAATTAGAAACGTACTGTGGAGCAATTTCTTCCAAGTCTGATTTTTCGACACCCCAGATTGTTCGTAGCCTAGTTAACAGATATTCGTTGTACTGATCTGTTTCTTTCAAAACTTCTTTTTCAAAAGTAGTCTCTCCTTGCTCAATGGCTTTCCGGTATTTTGCATTATTGGCAATATTCCATTGGCGACTTTTTCCATTGTAGGAATGAGCCGATGGACCTAAACCTAGGTAGGAGATTCCTTTCCAGTAAGAAGTATTGTGCTTAGCTCTGAATCCAGGTTTTGCAAAATTAGATATTTCGTAGTGTTCGTAGTTTTCCTTTTCGGAGAAATCCATTAGTAGTTCAAATTGCTCTGCCGCTTTTTGCTCGTCTACTGGAGGGGCTTTGCCTGTTTTTACGAAATGATGTAGTGCAGTTCCTTCTTCTACGGTCAGACAATAACTGGACAAATGTGGCACTTCGAGTTTCTTAAAAAGAGACAAATTCTCCAGCCACAAATCATTCGTCAAGCCAGGTACGCCGTAGATTAAGTCTATGGTCAAATTTGGGAAACCAGCATCTTGCGCTAACTTTATACAAGTCAGTGCTTCCGCTGAATTATGTGCTCTATTCATAAATCGCAGATCTGTCTCATGGAAAGATTGCACGCCTATGCTAAGTCGGTTAACAATACTCTTACGTAAAACGCCCAGCGTCTCTTTATCCAGATCATCAGGGTTTGCTTCCAGCGTTATCTCTGCATCCTTAGCTATGTTGTAGACTTTGTGAATGGCTTCAAAAATATCATTCAGTTCTTTTTCATTCAATAATGAAGGAGTGCCTCCACCAAAGTAGATGGTATCCAAATCCCTAGATTCGAGGTAATCCCTTTGCAGATCAATTTCTCGAATGATTGCATCTACCATAGCCCCTTTATTTTTCACGGAAGTGGAAAAATGGAAATTGCAGTAGTGGCAAGCTTTTTTGCAAAATGGTATGTGGAGGTATAGACCGGGCATTTTGTATTTTGTCGTGGGCTTTGGGATTCGGGAAAACATAACAACTTAGTCCCCATTTCCCCGTTTCAATAATCTAAATCTTAAAATCACAAATGTACCGCTTTAGCCACAGATTCCTATTGCCGCTATTGTATTACTTCCCGCTAGGGTGGTGGCTTTGTATCGGTATGCTTAACGGTCAGAATCCCATTGCTTTTCAGCTCCAGGGCATAGATCAGGACTCGGCGACTTTGAGTGAGCTGCTGACTTACGAATCTATTATGGCAGACAGCTTAACGGCGACCTTACAACTCCAACAAATTTTGCAACAGCTCAACGGCCAATCTTACATCGAGGCTTCTATTGATTCTTTGGTAAGAACCGATACTAGCTGGACGGCCTTCGTCTACACTGGAAAAACATATGAGTGGGCGCAGCTACTGAATGGCAATATCGAAGAAGCTTTTTTAACGCAAGTAGGCTTTCGCGAAAGACTGTATCAGAAGAAACCTTTTCATTACAATGAACTACGCTTACTGATGGAGTCACTGTTGGAATATGCAGAGAACAACGGTTATCCATTTGCGGATGTCTGGTTGGATGATATTGAAATAAATCAGGGGAGTGTACGGGCGCGATTGTATATGAAAAAAGGGCCACTGATTTTGTTGGATGGAATTAATTTGATTACCAATCCAAAATCACCTGATGAGACTCCTGGAATTTCTGCCGGTTATATGGAGAACTACCTCGGTTTGAAAAAAGGACAATTATATAGTAAAGCAAAAGTGAAAAAAATCCGAGGGCGGATCAAGGAATTACCTTTTGTGAAGGAACGACAAGATGCGACGGTTACCTTTCGGGGAAGTACGGCTATCATTAATTTGTTTTTGAAAAAGCGGAAATCCAGTCGTTTTGATATTGTCTTTGGATTGCTTCCTAACAATTCGGTTGCTGCGCCGGGTACGCCGGAGCCTCGGCGGTTTTTATTTACGGGGACTGTAGATTTAGATTTGCATAATCAGTTTGGAGCAGGGGAGAAGATCACTATTGCCGTAGAACAAATTCGTCCGCAGACGCAGGAGATGGAATTGCACTTTTTGTATCCCTATGTGTTGAACACGCCCTTTGGTTTTGATGGTAATTTTTTATTGTACAAAATAGATACGACTAATCTGGATGTGACTTACGACCTGGGCGTTCAATATCAACTGGAAGGTGGTAACTATTTGAAAGCATTCTGGAACAATGCCTCTTCTAGTATCCTTACGGTAAATACGGCTCGCATTCAACAACAAGGGAAGCTACCAGTCAACTTAGATTTTACAAATGCTTCTTTCGGATTAGAATACAACTACCGTCAGCTGGATTACCGTTTCAATCCCCGAAAAGGCTGGGGTCTCCTCCTTCGCGGAGAAACCGGCATCAAGCGCATTAGGAAAAACAATGCTATCACAGACATTGAAGATGACAACATAGATTTCTCGATGGCTTACGACTCTTTGAACCTACGTACTTTTCAGTATCGCATCCATAGTCGGATCGAAGGCTATCTTCCCGCCTTCCAACGGAGTACTTTAAAAGCTGCTGCAAATATCGGAATCATCCTCAGCCCTCAACAAGACATTTACAAAAATGAGCAGTACCGAATTGGTGGAAATAGATTGCTGCGTGGTTTTGATGAACGCTCTGTTTTTGCTACGCGCTATGCTATTTTCACCTTGGAGTATCGCTTGCTCATCGGTCAGAATTCTTACCTCTATGCTTTTACCGACGGTGGTTATTACGAAGATGTAACAACAAGTACCCGTCGCTTCGAACGGCCAGTTGGTTTTGGGGCAGGGCTTACTTTTGAAACGAAGGTTGGCTTGTTTGGCTTTAGTTTAGCGTTGGGTAAATTGCAGGACAACCCGATTGACTTTCGGACGGTGAAGACGCACTTTGGATATGTGAGTTTGTTTTAGGTTTCTAATGAGTCCTTTTGTATTCTAACAGCTTTTCATTACTATTATAGAAAAATAGAATGTCCAGCCTTTCTTATTTCATCTCTCTTTTTCTAGAACTTCCATCGGCTACAAATTCTAAAATGTAAAAGCATTGTTATGAAATTCAACAGAAAAACATTCTTTAAAACAATAGCACTGGGAACCATCTCCCTGCCCTTCGCCATCCGCTCCTGCGGCGGACAACATTACGCCCAGCAGACGAGCGGACCAAACATCATTACCGACAAAAAGTACCAATGGAAAATGGTCACCACCTGGCCACCTAACTTTCCAATACTAGGAGAATGCTGTACCCTTTTCGCAAAATGGGTTAAGGAAATGTCCGCAGGCCGATTAGAAATTAAAGTCTTTGGTGGGGGAGAGTTAGTACCTCCTCTGGAATCCTTTGATGCTGTAAAATCTGGGGCAGCTGATATGGCTCATGGCTGTGCCTATTACTGGGCAGGTAAAGCACCGGCGGCACAATTCTTCGCCTCTGTTCCTTTTGGGATGAATGCGCAACAACTCAACGCTTGGATTATAAATGGTGGGGGACTAAAACTTTGGGAAGAACTCTATGGCCAGTTTGGGCTCATTCCAATGTTGGGTGGAAATTCAGGAGTGCAAATGGGTGGCTGGTTCAATAAAGAAATAAACAGCATTGCAGATTTACAAGGTTTGAAAATGCGCATCCCTGGACTCGGTGGAAAGGTGTTAAAAAAAGCGGGAGGTGCACCTGTGCTTTTAGCAGGAGGTGAAATATACACTGGCTTAGAGCGTGGCATCATTGACGCTACGGAATGGATGGGTCCTTTCCATGATTATCACATGGGCTTTTACCAAATTGCTAAATATTATTATTCCCCTGGCTGGCATGAGTCGGGAACTGCTCTGGAGTTTTTCATGAACAAAGAACGCTTTGAAGAATTACCGAAAGATTTGCAAGCCATTGTTCGCACTGCTGGAGCTCGTGTAAACATGTGGGTACTTTCTGAACTGGAAGCAAAGAATAGTATCTATTTGCAAAAGCTCATCAAAGAAGAAAATGTGGATTTGAGAAAGTTTCCAAAGGAAGTACTTAGTCAATTGAGAACTTATACTCAAGAGAGTCTTGAAGATACTACGAACTTGGATCCTTTTAGCAAAAAGGTATATGCTTCTTACAAAGCTTTTCAGGAGGTTTCGTCAGAGTGGTCGCGATGGACGGAGAAGGCTTTTTACAATGATATTCAGATTTGATTTTCGAACGGTTTACTATTAACCGTTAACTTTTAACTTCACTTGGTTCTTATCTCTTTTGTAATTGGCAACAGTTCGTAAAGTGATGCCCAGCAAGCTTTGTTGGAATCCCACAAAGTCCACTGAGCGTTTTAGTTTACAATTTAATTTCCTTAGCCGCTTTACGAACTCCTGCTATACTCCATAGTCTATTGCGCGAGGTCTATGAAGGCAGGTGCAATGCTAGTCAGTGCTCAGTTGTTTTCTGACTTCGCGACTGAAGGGCTTTGAGTTTGAACCTGAGTTTGATTTGACACTTTTAAATTAATGAAAAAGAGGCCTTCCTTGAATTCAAGGAAAGCCTCTTTTTTAGTTTTCTCGAAAAATTATATTTTCGAAATTTATGAAGTCAGAATTACTTCAATCGCTCAGCGTCAACTTTTGATAATACTCTCCAGCATTCGTGGGTAGCACCTTCAGCTTGTGATTTAGTAACTGCATAGAAACGTCCGTTCTTTTCACGCACTTCATAATCAGTTGATTCAAATTTAGACTTTGTCTTTACATCGTAAAAAGATAATGCATCTTTTGCCATGATAATATGTATTTAGTGTTTTAAAAATATGGGGCAAATTTATAATTAATTCCATACAAACATACAAATTGATCTGTAAGCCTTCGCTAAAAGGCGATGAAATGAGCTAAAATGGACGATTTTAAGCTTACTTTAACCAAATAAATAACACTTGAGGGTAGAAAATTACGACAATTAGGAAGATCAACTGGATCAAAATGAAGGGAATTATCCCTCTATAAAGGTGTCCTGTAGTCACTTCGGGCGGTGCTACACCTTTCAAATAGAAGAGTGAAAAGCCAAATGGAGGGGATAAAAAAGAGGTCTGTAAGTTCAATGCCAACAGTATTCCAACCCATAATAAGAGCAGATTGTTGGAGGTTAGCTCTGGCGAAAACGCTTGTGGATCATAAGCTGAAAAGATAGGTGCCACTACTGGAACGATGATGAATACAATTTCTATAAAGTCTATAAAAAAGCCTGCGATGAATACAACCACCATGACCAGAGCTAGAAAAGCCATTGGGCTTAGGTTGGATTCCTCGATCAGTTCTATGAGGTAAGTGTCGCCTCCCATCTCTCTGAATACAAAAGTGAAAGTAGTTGCACCCAGCAAGATGATAAAGACCATGCAGGTGAGGTGCGTCGTTTCGCGCATGACTTCCTGTAGTTTTACAATTGAAAAACGCCCTTGTATTATCGTAAGAATTGTTGCGCCCAAAGCACCTACCGCAGCAGCCTCTGTTGGCGTTGCATATCCTTTTAGAATAGAACCCAAAACAGCGAGGATTAAAAGAAAGGGAAGCACAAATGCTTTGATGACTTTTAAATAAAAATTACCATCAGAAAATTCTTTTCTCTCCTTTTCAGAGATGGCAGGAGCCCACGAAGGGTAGAGATGAGCAACAATTAATACATATAATACATAGGCTCCGACCAACAGAATACCAGGTAGCAAAGCCGCTTTGAACAAGTCTCCAACTGATACATTCAATACAGAACCTAACAATACTAATACAACTGAAGGAGGGATAATTTGTCCTAGCGTCCCTGAGGCTGCTATGGTTCCTGTTGCTAGTTCAGGTTGGTAGCCGCGCTTGAGCATTGTTGGTAAACTAATCAAACCCATCGTTATAACCGTCGCCCCAACGATTCCTGTAGATGCTGCTAACATTGCTCCTACAATTACGACAGAGATGGCTAGTCCGCCTTTTAATTTTCCGAAGAGCATGGCCATTGTTTCTAACATACTTTCTGCGAGCCCTGACTTTTCTAACATGATTCCCATGTAGACGAACAGAGGAACGGCTAGTAGAATGTAATTACTCATCACCCCCATGATTCTAGGAGGTAAGGCGGCAAAACTAGATGGCTCTAAAAAACAGAAAGCATATAAAACAGAAATTCCTCCTAGCGTAAATGCTACAGGGTATCCATAAAGGATGAGTAGAAAAATACTGAAGAAAAGAATGATCGCCAGAAGTGCCATTTTGCTAAGAGGTTTGTGAGGTTTCCAGTTTGCTTTCTTTATTTCGTAGCGTTAGAATAGCTTTGGCAAGCTCAGCCAAGCCCTGTCCTAACAATAGACTTACACCGATTGGAATCGCAAACTTTATCAGATATCTAGCAGGCAAACCTCCTGGGTCTGGAGAACCTTCTCTTATTATCCAAGACTCATAGGCATAATCCCAGGACATCGTAATAATAAGAATACACCAAGGAATTAAAAAGCAAACACTACCGATTAAATTAACCCAGGCTTTTTCTCTTTTGGAAAAGTTAGCATAAAATAAATCTACCCGTACATGTTTGTCATGTTTCAAAGTATAAGCCGCTCCAAATAAAAAAACTAGAGCGAATAAGTGCCACTCCAGTTCCATTATCCAGGCTTCGGTATCATTGATCAACCAACGTCGGATAACATCAAAACAAACTAACAGCACCAATAAAGTGGTCAGCCAAGAAACCGCTCGACCAATGGTTTCATTTGTTTTTTCTATCCAATAAATAAATTGTTGAAGTGCTTTATCCATATCAGTTGACAAAATACAAAAATGATTAGAACTACTTAGAGCAGTTGTTCTGAGCTAAACTTTGTTCCCAGGTAGGTATTGAACAGAGGAGCTAAAAACACTGTTTTCCATTTCGATAATTCGATAAGCAATTCGATGGTGATCTACGGAAAACTCTTCTAAGGTTTGTCCTATTTGAAAAAAACAAGAAGGCGTTATCATTTGCGTTACATTATTATGTATCAATGTTTTTTCCACATGATAATGTCCTGTGAAGATGCTGATTTGATTTGGAAACTCCGCAAACAATTCCTGAATGGTATCCATATCTTGCAAGGCATGATTCATATCCATGTAAGGAACCCCCGAAATAAATGGAGGGTGATGCATAAAGATAATTAGATTGGTTTGGCAAATTTTAAGTTGTCTGATTAACCATTTTATTTGGTTATCAGAATGTCTTCCAACAGCTGAGTCAAGAAAAAGGCAAAGTTGCTTGTCCCATTTTTTTGCATAATATAATTCTCCATCATTCAGTAAATGATTTAGATCAAAGATCTCGGCCATCAATGCAGAGTCGTCGTGGTTACCCGCAATGATTTCGTAAGGAAAGGGCAGTGCATCAAGCTGAGCTTTTACCCAACGGTAGATTTCTTCATCTCCCTCTCGGTAGCACAAATCTCCGGTTACAACCAATCGGTCTGGATTTTCAATAATAACTGCTTCTAGGACATCATGTAAATTCTTTCGGACATCTATTCCAAAGGGTTGCTCCCCTGCTTTATCAATATGTAAATCGGTAATTTGCACAAACTTCATATGACAAATATAATCATAGTGTTCGACTCTGTCAAAATGCTGGTTTTCAGAACTAAGGAATAAATGAGTAACTGGTCAAAAGCATTATATTTGTCATCAAATTAAGTCAATTCTAAAGCACCAGTTTTATGTACAAAGGAAAAAAAGTGATTGTAGTTCTGCCAGCTTATAATGCAGCGCTGACGCTAGAAAAAACGTACAAGGAAATTCCTTTTGATCTTGTGGATGAAGTAATTCTTTGTGATGATGCAAGTAGTGACAATACCTCTGACCTGGCTCGCTCCATTGGTATTCAACATGTCATTACCCATGAAAAGAATAAAGGCTATGGTGGAAATCAAAAGTCACTTTACAATATGGCGCTTCGACTTGGAGGAGATATTGTTATCATGCTTCATCCAGATTATCAGTATACCCCAAAGTTGATTCCAGCAATGGTCAATATCATTGGAGATGATTTATATCCTGTTGTTTTAGGTTCGAGAATTTTAGGAAAGGGGGCATTAGCTGGTGGAATGCCTTATTACAAATACGTTGCAAACAGACTGCTTACGTTCACACAAAATTTATTGATAAACTATAAACTTTCCGAGTACCACACAGGATATCGAGCGTTTAGTAAGGAAGTTCTAAATGCTATAAATTTCAATGGGAATTCAGATGACTTTGTTTTTGATAATGAAATGCTTTCGCAAATTATTTATGGTGGGTTTCATATTGCAGAAGTAACTTGTCCAACCAAGTATTTTGAAGAAGCTTCCTCTATCAACTTTCGTAGAAGTGCAATATATGGGCTGGGCGTGCTTCGGGTATCTGTTGGCCATTTGCTTCAGCGCATGGGTTTGGTTTCTTCCAAGTTGTATCGAAAGAATTAGAGAATAAAACTGTAGTTGGAATTACTAGCGAAGAGAACCTTTATAGATCTATCCTTCTTTTTGAGAGAATAGAAAAGCTTTACGAGCGATGTAAATGGTTGCTAGTACCAGTGCGTATGTGAGTGTTGCTGTCATAAATATTCTACGGCGAAGGTAATAATTATCTTTTAGACAACACACAAACGTTTTCCTTTTTCAAAATGTGGCCTTTGTTTGTCAGATGTTTTGTCAGTTAATAGTCTAAATTCTCTTCTCCAAAATTCAGTGTTTCAATCAAAATAGCATCTACCTACCTATTCAAAATTCAATTACTTAATCCTAATAAATGAAACCTGAACGCATAAAGAACTTACTAGACGAATACGTAGACCGATACAATAAGCCTGATTTTATAGCTAATGATCCTATTCTTATTCCACATCGATTTAAAAAAGTGCAGGATATAGAAATAGCTGGTTTTTGGGTAGCCATGCTTGCCTGGGGACAACGGGTGACCATCATTAATAAGGCTAATGAGTTAATGGAACTAATGGACAATTCACCACATGACTTTATTGTAAATCATAAAGAGAAAGACCGAAAGGCATTCTTGGGATTTAAGCATCGTACTTTTCAAGCAACTGATACTTTGTACTTTTTAGAATTTTTACAAAATCATTATCGCAATCATAATTCTTTAGAAACTGCATTCACAAAAAACCTGAAGCCTACTGATACTACGACAGAGAATGCGTTGATCGGTTTCCAGGAATACTTTTTCTCTTTGCCTGACTCTCCTCAACGTACTCGAAAACACGTAGCAACACCTGCTCGAAAATCTTCTTGTAAACGACTAAATATGTTTCTCCGTTGGATGGTCCGAAGCGATAATAGGAAAGTAGACTTTGGGATTTGGAAAAATATTAACTCATCACAGTTAATGATTCCTTTAGATGTTCATGTGGCAAGAGTGGCCACTGCTTTAGGCTTATTGCATCGAAAGCAACGAGACTGGGCAGCTGTAGTAGAGCTAACGGATGTTCTTCGAAAGTTTGATCCTACTGATCCGGTGAAATATGATTTTGCTTTGTTTGGTCATGGAGTCTTAGAAAAGCAAAACGGCATCCTGTAATTAAACAGGATGCCGTTTCATGTACTTGTTTTATATTTAAAAAAATTATTCTTCAAACCTTAGTTCCTGTATCAGATATTTACCTCCCTCTACCTTCATGTAAATGTAAACTCGGAATTTTCCATTACTGGTTGTAAGGTTTCCAATGCTGTACTGGCCTCGTTGGCCTTTAGAAGTACCTTGATGCAGTTGGGCATATCCACTTGGAGCATTCTTCTTGAAAAAAGAAGCGATCTCTTGCTTTGCAGATTGCTTATTCAGGATATCTATATCATTCAAGATAGTAAGTTCGATGTCACTATCGAAATACTGGGATAGAGCTGTTGCATCTCCTGACTTCATTGCTTTTGTGATTCCATCAAGACCTTGATCTGAATTAAAGAACAAAGAACTAGTCGCTAGGAAAACAATCATTAATTGCTTCATGGTATTTAATTTTGTGAATCGATATTCTGGTTGATTAGCTATAACCTTGAGGTTTCTTTCAAAACCATACTTGTGCCAGAATTCTGATATTATAAATCTACTGCATTATAAACGGATTTTCAAATTACATCTTTTGCAATAGTTTAATTTGCTTATAAATCTTAGCACTTTAGCTAAATTTATGTTAATTTAATTTTCATAATGAATTGATTAACAGATACTTGATAATCCAAATAGAGTATTTGTAATCTATTTTACTGATTGATGTTAACACTTTAATTTTCTGTTAAGAACTATTATTTCAATCTACAAGCTGTTCTTTTCATCATCTGAAAACTATTCATCAGTATACTATTTGAACGTATAGAGATTAAAAAAGTCACTTCTACGTAGTCTTTTCAAGATTTTTTTATTGATAATACCTCTCTCTACCAATTTATAGTATTTTCGCTACTATGAAATCAAACAAAGCTTTACTTATTATTCTCGACGGATGGGGGCACGGTTCTAATCCAGAGGTTAGTGCAATAGATCAGGCCAATACTCCTTTTGTGGATAGTCTGTATAATAGGTATCCAAATTCAGAGTTAGTTACTCATGGTGCTCAAGTAGGATTACCGGAAGGACAAATGGGAAACTCAGAAGTAGGTCACTTAAATATTGGGGCCGGTCGAATTGTCTATCAGGAATTAGCTAGAATTAACAAAGCCATCGATGAAAAAACGCTTGATCATAATGACGAGTTACTGGCTGCTATAAGTTATGCTAAGGAGAATAATAAGGCTATACATCTTTTGGGCTTAGTATCTGATGGTGGGGTTCATTCACATATCAACCACCTAAAAGCACTCTGCGATATTATTTCTAACAATGATGTTACAAATACTTATATCCATGCTTTTACTGATGGCAGAGATACGGATCCAAAAGGAGGAGTCAATTACCTAAAAGATATTCAGAGTCATATCTCCAATTTACCAATTGAGATCGCATCTATCATTGGTCGTTATTATGCAATGGATCGGGATAAGCGTTGGGAAAGAGTAAAACTCGCATATGATCTTTTGGTAAAAAGAAAGGGGAGCGAAGTTAACGACTGGGCTTCTATTATTGAAAATTCATATAATGAAGAAACTACTGATGAATTTTTAAAGCCAATGGTTTGTACTGATGACGAGGGGAGTCCTTATCCTGGAATTCAAGAAGATGATGTTGTGTTGTTTTATAATTTTAGAACTGACCGACCACGAGAGCTGACAGAGGTTCTTTCTCAGAAAGATTTTCCTGAGTATGACATGCGTAAGCTACCATTGTATTTTGTAACGATGAATAGCTATGACAAGACATTCAAAAATATTCATTTACTTTTTGAAAAAGAAGACCTGAAAGAGACCTTGGGGGAAGTAATATCAAAGGCTGGTAAAACTCAAGTGAGAATTGCTGAAACAGAAAAATATCCGCATGTCACTTTTTTCTTTTCCGGTGGGAGAGAGGAATCTTTTGATAATGAACGTCGCCTACTGATCTCCTCTCCTAAGGTAGCAACCTATGATCTTCAACCTGAGATGAGTGCAGTTGAAATAACTGATTCTATTGTATTAGATATTAATGAAAATACTCCTGATTTTATTTGTCTCAATTATGCAAATACAGATATGGTTGGTCACACTGGTATTTTCGAAGCTGCAATCAAAGCAGCGGAAGTTGTTGATGATTGCGTCAAGCAATTGGTAACTTCTGCCTTGTCAAAAGATTATACTATCCTAATTATTGCAGATCATGGAAATTCAGACTTTATGATAAATGCGAATGGGACTCCTCACACTGCTCACACCCTCAACCCTGTTCCATGCATTTACTTGTCTAATAATACTGAAGTTACGCATATTGCCAACGGTAATCTTGCTGACGTTGCTCCAACTATTTTAGAAATTCTGAATATTGAACAACCTGAGAGTATGACAGGAACTTCCTTACTACCTAATTAAAACCCGCCTCCAATTGAAATACTCTATTAATTCTATAGCTGCACTTTTTCTAACAGCTCTTCTCCTATTGTTTTATTCTTGCTCTGAAGAGAACGAGCGTTTTTCTACGGCTTCTTCTTTTTTTGATTTAAAATTATTCTTTAATAAAGAGCTAGATGATATTAGCCTTGTTAATGAAATTCAGAAAACGGTTGAAATTAATGGTGTCATGGAAACAGAGACGTTATCGAAAAACAATCTAGAAAAAGAAATAAATGTTTTCTCTAATTCTGATATTAATAGGCTTGCATGGTTAGACAAATATCAAGTTGACTCTGTATTTACTGACCAAGGCCTGTTAAGGTTTTTAAGACATAGAGCTATTGACAAAAGTATGAGGACCCAACTTCTCGAAGTCTGTTACAGTAAACAGAAGGTAACCAGCATATTCATAAGAAATATTATTGATGGTTTTGCGACCAATAGCAAGAAAGAAATTACTTATGCTCCCGGTTATGGATACAGTATACTTACAGAACAAAAAACGCTCTTTGGCTCAAGGCAAGAATTTAAAGTTGATGTAAAGTATATGTACTAATTTTGGGATAGCTTAATAATTTCTCCATTCACATCATATAGAGCTACAACTACCCTTCTATTATATTTTCGACCCAAAGGGTAATCACTTAGT
The DNA here is from genome assembly GCA_045105695.1 of Saprospiraceae bacterium. Lineage (GTDB taxonomy): Bacteria > Bacteroidota > Bacteroidia > Chitinophagales > Saprospiraceae > CALGLS01. The sequence continues at coordinate 38,758 of JBGCDT010000078.1, forward strand.
TCATTCTCATTCTTCTGTAGTGGTGCTGCCTCTCCAAAAACCTTTACCGAGATTCGGTGGTAGGGGATTCCCTTTGCGACAAGATAATTGCGTGCCGCCCTAGCTCTACGCTTAGAGAGACTAATATTATAATCTGCCGAACCCTTAGAATCAGTATGACCTTGAATCATAGCTCTGATAGAGCTATCTAATTTCATAGCATTAAAAATCTTATTCAGCTCAATTCTAGAATCTCTATTTAGTGAAGATTTATCAAAATCGAAAAACAGCGTTCGCATGTTTAACAGTTCTGTTGATGAGCCTGAGAAGGTTCTCGTCTTCGTTATATAGGGGCAAGGAAAACCACATATTTGCTGCTGTTCGATCATATCAACTACCTGAGCATTTGAAAATCCATACTTCTTTGCTTCCTCACATATTTTTTCTGCTTGTTGTTTTGTATAATATTTCTTTCCTAAATAATATCGGTAAATATTATTTTGATCTTGATTCATGTGTACATCTAAAAAGGAAAAGTGCGTGAATGGCACTTGATTAATAAATGCAGCCAATTGAATTTTGAAATCCTGAGATTTGAGAGGTGTGACAATAAAGTTGATAAGTAAAAGCAGAAAAAACCCTTTGGATAAGTTTTTAGACATTGTTCAAAGTTTTGGGAATTGTGTGTAGAGTAAATGACTTAGTATATTTTCTATAGGTTGACAAATATATAAATTATTTTAAATATACTAAAATGAAATCCGTTTGCATTTAAACTACAGCTAAGTTTATATTCAGTCTTTCCGTTAATAAATTTTCGGAGAGGGGTTCAAAATGGTCTAAATTTTACAAAGGGAACAAAGGGAAAATGGAGGAGTACCTATAAAACAAAAAGGCCCGTTGCATTTGCAACGAGCCTAATTGTTATGTTGAGTTGGCGGCGACTTACTCTCCCACCATAAGGCAGTACCATCAGCGCTG
>JBGCDT010000079.1:0-4899 GCA_045105695.1 Saprospiraceae bacterium
GGCCACTTCATGTAGGAAAGAATATTACAGAGTTTCGATGGGATGGAACAGATGAGTATGGAGGCAGATTAGGAAACGGAGTTTACTTGTATCGTGTGGTTACACGTAAAGTCGACGGAGAGTTATATAAGGAGTATGATACTAAAACGGATCAGTTTTTCAATCATGGTATTGGAAAAATGGTGATACTTCGGTAGTAGTTTTTCTAAGCTTATTCGTATTAAAAATGGTCGCTTATCATCAAATTTGGTAAGTGATCATTTTTATGAAATTTTGTGTGAGTATAAATTCTTCGTGCGGAGCGTTTTGAATTCTATACTTTTCTCTTGAACTTAAAAGTGTGGTGTTAATGGGTGGGATGGAGAACGCGCTACCTCTTTGCTGTTGATATGTTCTACGTAGCTTTCGTTTTCTCTAAAACATCTAATTTCACGTTACCAAACTCAGCAGCTGTAAAACTAAAAGAACTATAATAGCTGCCATATATTTTACTACATTTTGACAAACAAATCAAATCCACCAAAGCATCTACTATCCCTTCTTTGCTATTTCTATCCAGTGAATTTTTATTGTAGTAGATTAAATTAGTCGGAAAAGTTCTTATAAGTAATGCTTCTTCCTCAGGCGAATCAGTAGCTAAAAAAAAGACAATATCTGGAGTTAAGTTAAGATGGAGATTTATTCTATCAACAAATAATTGGGTAGGACTTTTCAGAATAGATCTCTTCTGGTCAGTTCGTCGAATGTGAAGTCCTATCACTTTTTCTTTTTTGTGTTGGACCTGTAAGGGTATTAAATTTTGAATTTCTTTCTTTACTACAAAAGTAGTATTCAAATTTCCTAGCGTGTAGAACCTGTTCGCGCCATAGATTAGTACTTTGTTATACCTTTCAATATCAGTTACACTAATATTGTTTGTAGCAAGCGTACTCATATAAATAACCTTCGAGAATTGTAGATGAGTCGCCTTTCTAAGTACCCGTTCAAATAATCGCTGCTTAGTTTTAGTTTCAATCAATTCAACATCTAGCTGGAGAGGCAAAAACAAATCTTCGAATTTACAATTCAACATAGGATCCCGTTCCCAAATGATTTTCAACGGCCTCCCCGCATCCTTACTCAGATTTATAGCGGAGGCAATAGCCAGTATTCTATTACATAAACCGCCGACAGGACGCAGTACAATCATTATTAAATTAGTTACATATTAGTGACCACCATCTTTTCCACCACTCTCCCACTCTCTCCAAAAAAATGAAAATAATAAACCCCAGCCGCCCAGTCATCCACATTCACTCGCACCTGCCCTTGGCCCATTCGAGGCAACCGCTGCACCACCCGACCTGCCGAATCCATAATCACCAACAAATCAATAGCCGTTTCCAACTCCACAAAGATATGATCCACTGCCGGATTTGGAAAACATTTGATCTGTTTTGCGAAAGCTTTTAGCGCCTTGTCTTTCCGCTCTTTGCGTGTCATTTTGTTTTGCTGGGCCTTGGTCGTTACAAAATCAGGAATGGGCGCACAATCATGGTAAGTACTGTTCTCTCCGATCAGACGAACCATCATATCGTTCAGCGTTTCGATGTTGTAATCACCTGCTTCTGGCTTGATGTGCGCATTGCCGATACCGCTGTGATCAGTTAAGAAAGTGTAAGTACCATTGGTGGCCATTGTAAAAAACTTAAGTAGGAATTCCGTTTCCTTATTGATACCGCTAGAAGCAATGGGAATGACTTTAATGCCTTTGGCGGCAGCCAGCTTGATGCTATGTTCCAAACTTTTCAGTTCGCTTTCTACATGATGTGGTGGGGCATCCAGCATTAGAAAAACAATTCTGGAAATCGCTTCTTCATTCCAATTCATGCTGTCAATGGCATAACCAAGGCCAAGGTCAACGGCCTCCGGGTAATCACCACCAGAGCCCAAATTCTGTGATTGCAAAAACGAAATCGTATTTTTTTCATCAGTATTGAAGTCTGACGTGCGCACCGTGTTAGATTCTGAACGATCAGTGTAACAAACGGCTCCGGTTCGTAAGTTAATTCCAAGTTCTTCTTCTGCCCTTTGAATTACATCCTGAGCTTCTGCTTTCAAATATTTCAACTCATCGCCCATCGAACCGGTTACATCGACGACAAAAACTACATCCACTTCTTTACTAGCTGAACAATCCAAGGGAAGACTAAAACTATTGATGCCTTGCTGATAAGCTATTGCCTCAAAAGTTTTTACGTAAGTGTCTTGTTGAATCTTTATTTTAAAATCAGTAGCATCGCCTCCGAAGAAATTGCCCCAAAGTTCTGCATCTCCTTTATTGTCCGTTTTGGTTTCCCAAATAACAGTTCCTCGGCCATCTAATAATTGCACAGTAATATTGGCTGCAGCCCTACCCTGTTCGTCTGATATCTTTACGGAAAAGCGTTGTTGGGAATGATAATTCCAATGGTTTTGAAATTGGTTGAACACTTCGTTTTTCATCAGCTTTTGCCAGAAGGTCCAATGGTCGAGGTCTTTCCATTCGCCTGCGGTTAGTTGGCCGGCAGCTTCACTAACTGAGATGTCTTCAGCACTTGCCGCCCATCCTCTAGCTCCGATATCATCAATAATATCTGCCATTTTGGTCGTTATTTTTTTAGAGCTTAAATCATCACCTGCTGATATAGGAACTATACCTTCGAAGACTGGATCTGTACTCTTTATATCCTTAGCTACTTCGCTTTTTGCTTTAGTTTTCTCTGGAGCTACTTCTTTATTTTTTTTAGAGATTGAATAACACCCTATAGTAGTTACAATTTCGTCCAAAGTGACTCCGGTATTCAATTCAAAATCAAGTTTATTGTTTTGACCTGCTCGCACCACAACATCCTTTGTTCGACTAGTTGAATAACCTACATACGATGTTTCTGCGTCATAAGTGCCTGGGTCCAATACCAATTGATAATTACCATCAAAGTCAGTCGTTACACTGGTTATAAGAACATCCTCTTTGAAGATAGAAAGGTTAGCTGCAATTAATTCCTCCCCCGTTTCGGCATCTTTTACCTTTCCAGATAGATAGGTTTGTGCATCAAGTGAAATGAAGGAGAGCAGTAATAGAATTGTTGTGAAGTACCTCATGGTTATTTTTTTTCTACAAAGCAAAAGGAAAAAAGGCATACAGACAAACCGTTCAAATTTCTTATTTCGGTTTTCTGAATGCACTTACTTTTGTGTAGATGAGGCTTTTCACTAAATTGGTGGGCGACTCGGTTTAGCAGCAGGCTTCTCCCTCTGCCCCTTCGTCGAAAGGCATGGCACCTCCGCAACCTTCGTAAATTCCATAATGCGTTTCGAAGTCCCCATAAAATTCAAAGTGATCCGCAAACCGAGTTTTATTCAACATCAAAAAAGTATTCCCACAAACAGGCATCACCTTTCCTTTTGGAAAATTGTGGTGATCGTCCAGATCGAAAGCATGCTCATTATTTTCAATCGTCCCTAGGTATTTTAGTGCCTGACCATAATCCTCGCAGTCTTCTTCCAAACCATCAATTTTGAACAGCCGATAAGTCACAGAGAAGAATTGTATGTCTCCCAGTTTCTTTTCTAGTGCTTCGTTTTCTACTGCGATTGGTTTCGACTCTACAGACCGAGGATCAGTAAACCCAGCTTTCCGAGCCGTTTTCAAAAAGTCGTTCCAGTACAAAGCACCGCTGAGACACTCTCCCCAAAGCACCGGATCTTTCTGTAAAGTTACTGGAATTCGTCGGTCAGAGTACACATCAGAGAAGTAGATCTCGCCACCTGGTTTTAGTAAGCGATAAGCATCATCCAAGACCTTCTGTTTGTCCGTTGCCAGATTGATGACACAGTTAGAAATAATCAGGTCAAAACTACCTGCTTCTAAGTCCAATTCGTCCAGTGCCTCGATGTTGCCTTTTAGAAATTTGACATTAGCGCGAGTGTATCCAAATGCCTCTGTATGAAAATCTATATATTTATTAGCTACGGCTAATTGCTCGTCTGTCATGTCAACTCCCACCACATATCCTTCTTGCCCAACCAACTTAGAGGCAATGAAACAATCTCTTCCAGAACCAGAGCCTAAATCTAAAATCCGAAGCCCTTTCACTTCATTAGGTATCGTCAATCCACAACCATAGTATTTGTCTTTCACTTCATCATGGACTTCCGAAAGAGCTTCTAAAATATGCTTAGGTGGAGCTACCAAAGTGCAACAGGCTGTGGTCTTTAGGTCTTCTGACTTAGTCAATTCTTTTCCGTAATAGTTCTGTATTTCTTCGTGTTTGCTAAGGTCCATTATTATTGATTGAGTTATCGAATTTTAGGTAAAAGGGCTTTGATCACAAAGGTACTCGTTAGGAACATGCGTAAGGGATTTTTGTTTCTAATAATTGATAAATAAGCCTTCCCCCGGACTAATCCGATGAAGATGGTAGCAGCTCATTTATTCATTAGAAAAGAAAAACAAATTTAGAATCTAATTCCTCCCCACCCTTTCGTATCTTCGCGCTTTCTGCCAAAAATTACTAAATATATGTCTGATAAGTTCTTCGATTTCTTCAAAAAACAACCCGTCCAAAAAGGAGGGACACAGTCTTTTGAAGAAGTGTATTTTCAAATTGGAATCGATGATTTCGGAGCGTTCCTAGATGTGACTGATGAGCATGGAAAACTTGCAGAAACTTCTTACCTCAACTATGCAGGGGCGACCCGTAACGTCCTCCGAACACTGGAAGGTATTCGTGATAAAAACAGTTTTGTCATCGACTGGGAGAAGCCACAGGACAAAATTTATCTGAAAGAATATCCTTTCCTAATTGACGCTTTGCAGATGTGTGATAACATCATTGATCATAAAAAATTGTTGCTCGAATTTGCGGAGGGACAAGG
>JBGCDT010000080.1:0-13312 GCA_045105695.1 Saprospiraceae bacterium
GGAAAAAACGGGAAGCTTTGAATGTTCTAATCCTTTGATTAATCAACTACAACAAAATATTGAGTGGGGACAAAAAGGTAACTTCCTGGATGTACCAACTGATTGTCCTCAACGAGATGAGCGCATGGGGTGGACTGGGGATGCGCAAGCCTTTGCAAGTACCGCTTGTTTTAATTTCAACTCAGCGGCATTTTATACCAAGTGGTTACAGGATTTGCGAGTGGATCAGTTGGAGAATGGCTCTGTCCCTTGGGTGGTTCCGAAAGTGCTGAATGGTCATGGCTCCGCGGGCTGGGGTGATGCGGCGACTATTGTTCCTTGGACGATGTATCTGAAATACGGAGACCAACGCATTTTGGAGCGGCAGTATGAAAGCATGAAAAATTGGGTCACCTATCTGGAAAGTTTAACAGAAGGAAATTACCTAGTTCAAAATGGAAAACACTTCGGAGACTGGTTGTTCTTCATCCATCCGACCAAATGGAATATCAAACCAGGACACACGGACCATGATTTTTTGGCGACAGCCTTCTTTGCTCATTCTACGGAATTGACTTTTAAAGCAGCACGTGTTCTAGGCAATGAAAAGGATGCTATTCATTATCAAAAGATGTTATCCAAAATTAAGACTGCTTTTCAGAAAGAGTTTCTTACGTCCAGTGGTCGATTGAGTCCGCATTCGCAAACGGCTTATACACTCGCCTTAGCCTTCGATTTGCTTCCAGAAGACAAGCGCCCCCTAGCTACGGAGTATTTGGTAAAAGACATCAAAGCTCGAAAGTACCATTTGTCCACTGGCTTTTTAGGGACGCCTCACCTCTGCCATGCGCTATCATCTAACGGTTATACTAATATCGCTTACAAACTACTTTTTCAAGAAAAATATCCTTCCTGGTTGTATCCAGTTACGAAAGGAGCGACAACCATTTGGGAACGCTGGGACGGAATAAAACCAGATGGTAGTTTTCAGGATGTAAAAATGAATTCCTTTAATCATTACGCCTATGGAGCTATTGGAGATTGGATGTATAGAGTGCTCGCTGGTATTGAGGCAGGAGAGCCAGGTTACAAACACATTGTTATACAACCACATCCAACTGCTGAATTAAGTTTTGCAAAAGCGAGTTATCAATCTTTATATGGACAAATTAAATCAAGTTGGAAATTAGAAAAAGAACAACTACAACTAGCGGTTACTATTCCTCCAAACACGCGCTCAACAATAGTCTTACAATTCGCGAATTTAGAAGAAGTGTTGGAAAGTGGTAAAGCGGCCAATGAATCGGAAGGAATCTCAAGTGCTGTTCAAAATGGAAGGAATGTGGTTTTGGAAGTAGGTTCGGGAAATTATCTTTTTACTTATGCTTTTGCAAAAACAGATCAGAAGTAGCATTTTCTAGAAACGATTTTTTATGCTTGCATCTTTCATTCTGCGTATGTGGTAGCATCGTGGCTGTAGCCATTTTAAAAAACAAAAAGAGCCTACTGAATCAGCAAGCTCTTTTTTATTTTTTGAAAGATTTTAAACGTCTATGATAACGTCTGCTTAATCTCTACAATTTCATATCCTTCGATTACGTCACCGGCCTTGATGTCATTGAAGTTCTTAATCGTCAGTCCACATTCCATTCCATTCTTCACTTCTTTAGCATCTTCTTTGAATCGTTTTAGTGATCCCAATTCTCCAGTAACACCTTCTTTCATTGGATAGACAACGATACCATCTCGGATGACACGTATCTTGGTGTTTCTAGTAATCTTACCTTCGGTTACATAACTACCAGCAATCGTTCCTAAGCGGCTGATTTTGTAAATTTCTCTAACTTCCACTTGGGCAACAATTTTCTCTTCTTTGGTTGGTTCCAACATTCCCTCAATCGCAGATCGTAGTTCTTCAATGGCTTCGTAGATGCTAGAGTATATTTTGATCTCTACACCTTCTCGTTCAGCAAGCTTACGCGCACCTGAAGAAGGACGAACCTGGAAACCAATAATAATTGCATCCGAGGCAGAAGCCAATAGTACATCTGATTCGATGATCTGACCTACTGCTTTATGGATAACATTTACCTGAACTGTTTCGTGAGATTGTTTGATTAAAGAATCCGCTAATGCTTCGATAGAACCATCCACATCACCCTTGATAATCAAGTTCAATTCTTTAAAAGTACCTAATGCTAATCGTCTACCGATTTCATCTAAACTAATACGCTTGGAAGCTCTGTTGGCTTGCTCTCTGGCGATCTGATTTCTTCTGGAAGCAATCTGACGCGCTTCAGTTTCGCTATCTACTTCTTTGAACTTCTCACCTGCTTGAGGTGCTCCGCTCAATCCTAAAATCAGAACAGGAGTAGAAGGTCCTGCATTCTTTACTTTCTTACCTCGTTCGTTGAACATGGCTTTTATCTTTCCAGAATGCTCTCCTGCTACAATGGCATCTCCTACTCTTAGGTTTCCGTTTAGTACTAAGATTTTAGTTACGAAACCTCTACCTCTATCCAGAGATGCTTCAATCACGGTTCCAGAAGCAAGTGTTTCTGGATTTGCTTTTAGCTCCAACATCTCTGCCTCTAACAATATCTTTTCAAGTAGCTCTTCGATATTCGTTCCTTGCTTTGCGGAAATATCCTGAGACTGGAATTTACCACCCCATTCTTCAACCAGCAGGTTCATATTAGCTAACTCTTGTTTTACTCGATCAGGATCAGCTCCATCTTTATCAATCTTGTTGATCGCAAAAACGATAGGTACACCAGCTGCCTGAGCATGACTGATGGCTTCTTTGGTTTGCGGCATCACACGGTCATCTGCAGAGATAATGATGATAGCAATATCAGTAACTTTCGCACCACGGGCACGCATCGCAGTAAAGGCTTCGTGACCAGGTGTATCTAAGAACGTAATTTGTTTGTCACCAACTTTTACTTCGTATGCTCCAATGTGCTGTGTGATTCCACCAGCCTCACCATCTGCTACGTTTGCCTTACGAATGTAATCTAGTAAAGAAGTCTTACCGTGATCAACGTGTCCCATTACGGTAACGATTGGCGCACGTGGTTCTAGATCTTCTGGATTCTCTTCGATGATTTCATCTTCCTCCTCTTCTTCTTCCGCAGAGATGAATTCAACTTCATGTTCAAATTCGCTAGCAACCAATTCGATAATTTCGGCATCTAGTCGCTGGTTGATGGAAACGATTACTCCAAGGTTCATACAAGTAGTAATTACTTCACCTACAGAAACATCCATCAAACTAGCCAATTCAGATACAGATACGAACTCAGTCAACTGTAATTTGCCCGTTTCCTTTTCCATCTGTTCGAGCTCCTGCTTTTCACGGATACGGTCTCTGTTATCTCTTCTTATCTTTTGACGCTTTCGCTTACCACCGCCCGAGAGACGGGCCATAGTCTGTTTGATCTTCTCTTCAATTTCTTTTTGAGAAACCTCTTTGACTTCATTTCTTCGACCAGGTCCGCTGCCTCTGTTAGGACCTCTACTGTTTCCTCCTCTACCTCCTCTGTTTCCGCCGCCACCGCCGCCTCTGTTGACTGGCTGAGCAACAATCTTCTTCCTTGTTCTTTTTCTTTTCTTAGGTGCTTCGCCAGTTTTTGCTTTATCAGTAGTTACCTTTTTCTTCTTCTTTGGTTTCTTTAATTTATCTGTATCAATTTTACCAAGAATTTTTAGCCCTTTCAATTGAGGCGCTTCAGCTCTCACTGTTTCGTCTTTAGCTGGAGCTGGTTTAGGAGTCTCCTTTGCTGCAGCCGGAGCTTTTTCCTCCTCTTTTTTAGCAGGCGCGACTTTTTCTATCTCTACTTTAGGTTTAACGGGTTCAGCTACTTCTTCCTTTTTCGGCTCTACAACCTTTGGCTTCGTTTTTTTCTTCTTTGGAGAAAGATCAATTTTTCCTTTGATTGTCAAACCTATCTTCTTCTCTTCCGGTTCCTTTTTAGGTTCTACCTCTTTTTTCTCCGCGACAGGAGCAGGTTCTTTAACAGGAGCTACTTCTTCCTTAACAGGTTCTGATTCTTCCTTTTTGGATATTGGTTCCGGCTCTGGTTCCGGTTTTGGAGGAGGCGGTGGTGGTGGAGTCGGTGCGGGAGGAGGGGTAGGCTCTGGAGTGATTACTTTTTTGATCACTTCCGGTTCTGGTTCCGCTTTCTGACCAGGTCTTGTTCCAATGATTAGTTGGTCTGCTTTCTCTTTGATATCCGCAGAGGTTTGAAACTCTTTGGTGAGAACAGCATACATCTCGTCGGTGACCTTTGCAGTTGGTTTATTGTCCAACTCAAAACCACATTTAACGAGGTGTTCTACGATGGTTGTAGTTCCTACGTTTAATTCTTTTGCTACCTTAACTAAGCGTTGCGCCATAAAGTTGTTTTTGTCTTTTGCTGTTTTTACTAAAAATAATTTCTATTTCTTGATGTAAAAACAAGACGATAAAAATGATAGACAAAAGTGTTTTACGATAAGTAATTTCTATTTCATTGGATCAATTAATTTTTATTGATTAATTAAAAAACTCATCATGAAAAACTTAAGTCAAAAATTGAATACAAAGTTAATAGAAAAGTACCGAATTACTTAGGGCTGCTTGTTATTTCAGCCTAAAAAAGCTTATTCGGTACCTTTCTTTGTTGTTTTTACTCTTCTTCTTCGTCAAACTCCGCTCGGAAGATGGCCAAAATGTGTTCAATCGTTTCTTCTTCGAGGTCAGAACGTCGGATCAACTCCTCTTTACTAAGCTCTAAAACAGAGCGTGCCGTATCACATCCAATGTTCTTCAAGGCATTAATTACCCACCCGTCGATCTCATCTGTAAACTCATCTAGCTCGACATCGTCGATTTCTACTTCTCCTTGAACAGTATTTCTAAATACATCTATTTCAAAACCCGTTAGCTTACTTGCTAATTTAATATTTGTTCCACCCTTACCAATGGCTAGTGATACCTGATCTGGTTCGAGGTATACTTTTGCCACCATCTTGTCTGTATCCATGTTGATGCTGGTCACCTTTGCTGGTGTCAATGCACGTTGGATGAAAAGAGAATGGTTGCTGGTAAAGTTGACGATGTCAATGTTTTCATTTTTCAGTTCCCGAACGATTCCGTGAATACGAGATCCTTTCATACCAACACAAGCACCTACCGGATCGATTCTGTCGTCATAAGATTCAACAGCTACCTTAGCTCTTTCACCAGGCATTCGTACAATCTTTTTTATGGTGATCAAACCATCTTCGATTTCAGGAACTTCTTGCTCCATCAACTTCTCTAAGAAAGTGCTGTCTGTTCGGGAAACGATTACAACAGGGTTATTGTTCTTCATCTCCACTTTTCGAATCACTCCACGAACCATATCTCCTTTTCTGAGGTAATCCGCTTTGATCATTTCATTTCTTGGAAGAACCAATTCTGTGTTTGTCGCATCATCTAAAATAAGAATCTCTCTCTTCAGAATTTGGTGAACTTCACCCGTTACTATTTCACCAACACGCTCGATGTATTTCTTATAAATTTCATCTTTTTCTAATTCCATAATTCTGGAAATCAAAGTTTGGCGAGCGGCCATAATTGATCTTCTTCCAAAATCTTCCAGGAACAATTGCTCATAACATTCTTCTCCAATTTCGTAATCTTCATCAATAGACAAAGCTTCTGAGATAGATACCTGACCTCTGTCATCCAATACTTCACCATCCGGTACGATTTCTCGAACACGCCATAATTCAAGGTCTCCCTTTTGGGTATTTACAATGACATCGAAATTTTCATCCGAGCCATATTTCTTTTTGATTAATGTACGAAATACGTCTTCAAGGACACGGACCATAGTCGGTCGATCTATGTTTTTTCCCGATTTAAATTCCGAAAACGTTTCTACCAAATTCATCATAATTAGTAGTAATTTTTTTGGTTAGTAGTTTTTGCTAAAATACAATTTTCACTTTTGCTTCTCTGATGTCGTCGAAGGGAATAGTGGTCTCCACGATCTGTGTCTTCTTTTTCTTACCTTCTTTAATTCGTCTTTTTTCTTCGAGCGTAATTTCTGTTTCTGTAACCACTTTGAGGGTTCCTTCTTCTTTAGAGCCATCGTTTCGTTTCACAATCATTGCTCTGCCGATATTCTTTCGATACTGTCGTTCAAATTTTAGTGGTCGAGTAATGCCCGGTGAAGAAACTTCCAACGTGTACTTTTCGCCTAGCCATTTTTCTTCATCAATAAACTGCTCTAAGTAGCGACTTATTCTTTGGCATTTCTGAAAAGTCATTCCCGAATCGCTATCAATAAAAATCTCGAGTTTGTTTCCTTTGTTCTTTTCTATTGCTACTAAAAAGCAGTCTCCAAATTCTTCTTCTTTGAATTTTTCTACCAATAGTTTCTCTACTTTCGACTGCATAATTTCTGCTTTGCTGTACAAAAAATTGAATGACCTTGTAAAACGAAAAAGAGGGAACTTTTAAGGTTCCCTCTTCTCTCCGATCAAAGGCAGCGCAAATGTACGGTAATTTTTTATAATATGCAATTTGTGGAAGTTTGACCGATTCTAAAAGCCTTATTACAGTATCGCCTTGCTAGTCGCTATCTTTGTTACTCGTTATTTGGCTTTCCCTTAAACCCCGCAGCAGTATTTTTGTTAGTCTTTGACATATTGGAGGCTACTTCGTTTCTTTTTCAAAATCATTTGTCATGCAAACCAGTCAACTATTACAACGTGCGCTCAATCTAGAATTCCTCACAGCGGAGGAGGGCGTCTTCCTTTTAGAGAATGCAACTACTGCAGAACTCATGCACGTAGGAAATACGCTACGGCAACATCATGTGCCAGGGAACAACGTAACTTGGATTATCGACCGTAATTCCAATACCACTAATGTCTGCATCGCGAATTGTAAGTTTTGCAATTTCTATCGACGGCCTGGTCACGAGGAAGTTTACATTACAACTATAGAACAATACAAACAGAAGATAGAAGAGACTTTTGAATTTGGTGGAGAGCAGTTGCTGTTACAAGGTGGACATCATCCTGATTTGGGTTTACAATATTACTGTGATTTATTTAGTGAGCTTAAATCGCTTTATCCAAATCTAAAGTTACATGCTTTGGGACCTCCGGAGATTGCGCATGTTACTAAGTTGGAAAAATCAACTCACATTGAAGTATTGCAAGCACTAAAAGATGCGGGTCTTGATTCTCTTCCAGGAGCAGGAGCTGAGATTCTCAGCGACCGAGTTCGTCGTTTGATTTCCAAAGGAAAATGCGGGGGTCAAGAATGGCTGGACGTAATGCGCGCTGCTCATAAAATTGATTTGACTACCTCTGCGACCATGATGTTTGGACATATAGAAACCAATCTTGAGCGTATGGAACACCTCGTTGAGCTGAGACAAGTACAGTCAGAGAAGCCAGAACACGCCAAAGGTTTCATAGCTTTCATTCCCTGGCCGTTTATGGACGAAGGAACATTGCTGAAGAAAATCAAGCGAGCTAGAAATACCGTTACTGGTGATGAATACATTCGTATGATTGCCCTAAGCAGAATTATGCTTCCGAACATTACAAACATTCAAGCCTCTTGGTTGACGGTAGGAAAGCAAGTCGCACAATTGTGTTTACACTCCGGTGCTAATGACTTTGGTTCTATTATGATTGAAGAGAATGTTGTCTCTGCCGCAGGGGCTGCTTATCGTTTTACTGCTGATGGAATACAGGATGCGATTCGAGAAGGTGGTTTTACTCCAAAACTTAGAACGCAGCAATACGAATTCAGAGAATTACCAGAAAGTATCAAGCAGCAAGAGTTGGATAAGAATACGATGATTGTAGATTAATACTCAGAAATAAAATAAGACATAACAATAGTTTTACAAAAATTGTAAAACTATTGTTATTTAGAACCAAGCGATATTATGCTGTACGATCAAATTCAAGAAGCTACACAATTCATTCAATCGAAAACGAATTTTAAATCTCAGTTCGGGATCATACTGGGCACTGGTTTGGGTGGACTTATAGAAGAGATTGAAACTGCTTGTACAATAGCTTATAAAGACATCCCACATTTCCCTGAAACTACTGTGGAGAGCCACAAAGGCCAATTGATCTTTGGTCATTTGTCTGGCAAACCAATTGTCGCAATGGCTGGTCGATTCCATTACTATGAAGGTTATAGCATGCAGCAGGTTACCTTCCCAGTACGTGTATTGAAAATGTTGGGCATCGAACAACTCTTCATTTCAAATGTCTCTGGCAGTACTAATGAAAAGATAGCAACGGGCGACATTGTTTTTGTGAAAGATCATATCAACCTGCATGCAGAAAACCCGCTTAGAGGAATTAACGACGAACGACTTGGTCCTAGGTTTCCAGACATGCTCCACACGTATGACCGAGAGCTGAATAAAAGAGCTCTTCGCATTGCTGCTGAAAATAATATCCCAGCTCATGAAGGAGTCTACGTTGGTTTGCAAGGGCCCAACTTAGAAACTCCGGCAGAGTACAATTATATTCATCGGATTGGTGGTGATTTGGTAGGTATGTCTACCGTGCCGGAAGTCATTGTCGCTCGTCATATGAACTTGCCTGTTTTTGTTCTGTCTGTTGTTTCCAACAAATGTTTCCCCATTGAGGAAATAGTTCCAACCACTTTAGAGTCTGTTTTAGCACTAGCTAAAGTAGTAGAACCAAGGATGCGACTCATCGTAAAGGAATTGCTTAAAACCCTTTAAAATCGCGGCTTTTTAACTTTTTTTGGATTGATTTTTGTAAATCAAAAAGGGTCTTTATCTATGTCGAAAGATGTAGATACAGACTTACAATTTTTGCGAAAGCAACCAAAACAAAAAACAAACATGACCGTGAATACCCTCACTCGGGTGTGCTGTCTGATGATCGTATCAGTCTGCCTCCTCTTCTCCTCTTGCCATAGGGAGAACACCGAGAATATCTCCCCCGAAGACTTCACCAAAGCCCAGCGAACCATGCTTGGCGACATCCTGCAAAGATCCATTTCATCTATTACTAATCGAGATCATTTTGAGTTGTTGCCAAATGAAGCTCCGTATGATACTACATATCAATTTATTCAAAAACTGTACGATCAGGCGACTAGTTTTATGCGACTAGACAATCAATCTCCTTCTGATAATAAGTGGGAAGATCGAAGCTGGCCTGTTCATATTTTAGTAGATGAAACAGCCAATGCTTTTGTTTTACCTGGTGGAGCTTTTTACATTACTACAGGACTACTAAAAAGTTTGGAAGAGGAATATGAGCTGTATTATATTCTCTCGTTTGAAGCTAATTTAGTCCATGAAAGACTATTGTTAGAAAGATTGTTGTCCTCTTTCAATTCTGTAAAATTGAGTAACATGATCGCTCGTGATTTGGGGCCAGATAACAGCGACGTAAGAGCAGTTAGCAGAACACTTCGTCAGATGAATTTTGACACAGACGAAGTTTTTTCTAACGACCGAAATACCGTTCATTCAATTTGTGAAACCTCGCAATGGGACCGATCTGGACTACTTTCTATTTTGAATAAACTAGAAAGAGAAAATGGCTGGTTGGCTTACCGCCCGTCGTGTAGCAATAGAGCAGAGTGGTTGTTAGACTTTGAGGTAGTAGATTGCGGTACTTTGAGGAGCAATAACAATTTAGGAGAAGGATACAGAGCGTTTGTTTTAGATCCCTTAGAATAAATTTCGCTTTGTAGAAAACAGAATCCTGAATTAGCTGTTCTAACTCTCTGTAAGCTATTGCTAAATTTGCACCTGCATTTATCAATAAGCGATTCTTTCAAAATTAAAATCAAAACACAATGATCAAAAAAGGCGACAAAGCACCAACTTTCACATTGAGAAATACAAAGACAGAAGAAGTTTCACTAGAAGATTACAAAGGCAAAAATGTAGTATTATTGTTTTTCCCACTGGCCTTTACGGGCGTTTGCACAACGGAACTTTGTTCTATGAGGGACAATATTGGCGACTATGAAAACCTGGATGCACAGATATTAGCGGTCTCTGTTGATTCACTATTCACCTTAGAAAAGTTCAAAGAAGCAGAGAAATATAACTTTCCTTTGCTCTCTGACTTCAACAAAACTGCCGCTCGTGCATATGGAACATTGTATGAAGAATTTGTACTCGATATGAAAGGCGTGGCGAAGCGTTCTGCTTTTGTGATAGACAAAGAGGGTGTCGTACAATATGCAGAAGTATTAGATTCTGCTGGTGATTTGCCTAATTTCGAGGCCGTTAAGTCTACTTTAACAAGTCTCAATTAGTTAAATCAATAAAAAAGCAATATTTTAGTGCCGCTCAGATAAAAATTCAGTGTGGCTGAGCTTTTGAATCGATTTAATGAAATACTAAGTATAAACTTATGAACTTGAAAAATTATCCCCTTGATGCTTACGATCCTTTACTAGAAGAACTAGAGGACGTATTAGTAGTAGAAAAAGAAACGGTTGGTGATACTGCCGAACTGGTAGTCTATAACGATGATGTGAATACTTTCGACTGGGTTATAAAATGTTTTATGGAAATCCTGGAACATTCTGAAACACAGGCTGAACAATGCGCTATGATGGTTCACTTCAACGGAAGAGCGACTGTAAAAACGGCTCCTAAAAATGTACTTCAACCAATGAAAGAAGGACTGACCGATAAAGGTCTTTCTGCTGTGATCGAACACAATAAGTAATTCGATTCACGTGTTAACTTCTTTCTCAAAAAACGCTCAATGGCTTTACTGAAAAGTAAGGCCATTGTCTATTTAAAACATTACTTATTTTATAACTTGCCTTTTGACCTAATTCAATTAGACAACATACTTACGTAAACTCAACAGAAGCTAATTCATTTTGCCAATCTACAAACTCTCAGAAGATCACCTACAGTTCCCCCCCCCTGACCTAGCGGACCCAAACGGCATGTTGGCCATTGGCGGAGACCTTTCTGCTGAACGACTTTTGATTGCTTATCGGCAAGGTATCTTCCCTTGGTTCAATCCAGAAGATCCCATCATTTGGTGGTCGCCTGATCCTCGATTTGTATTAAAACCCGAAGAACTGAAAGTGCATAAAAGCATGCGGCCTTATTTCAATCAGCAAAAATTTCAGGTGACTTATGACCAACATTTTGAGAAGGTCATGCGCCTTTGTCAGCAGACCCGACGGCCAGGTCAGTACGGTGGCACCTGGATTACGGAAGACATGGTAGCTGCTTATGTTCGTATACATGAATTGGGTTTTTCACACTCTGTGGAAGTCTGGGATGGAGAAGAACTGGTCGGTGGTTTGTATGGAATCGCGCTTGGGAAAGTCTTCTTTGGAGAGTCTATGTTCGCTAATAAAAGCAATGCATCAAAGTTCGGTTTCATCACTTTGGTTAGACGACTGCAAGCGGAAGGATTTACCTTGATTGATTGTCAGCAGCAGACGCAGCATTTGGGGAGCTTGGGAGCGAAGGCTATTTCACGAGAAGCTTTTATGGCTGTTCTGAGGGAGAATGAGGGGGAGGAATTTTTGAAGGGGAAGTGGGATTGATTCTTATTTCCCTCGAGGATGAAACATCATAATTGTCTCCCGCAAATAATCCCGATCTAAGTGGGTATAAATTTCCGTCGTCGTAATCGACTCATGGCCCAACATATCCTGAACAGCACGGAGGTCAGCCCCTCCCTCAATCAAATGCGTTGCAAAAGAATGACGAAAAGTGTGTGGACTAATATTCTTATCAATGCCTGCATCAGCAACTGCTTTTTTTACCATCATAAAAACCATCACGCGCGACAAGCCTTTTCCTCTTCGATTTAAAAACAAAATATTTTCATGCTCGGGATGGATGTTCATCTGCTTTCGGCGCACACCTTGAAGGTACAAATCGATATGCTTCAGTGCACTTTCCCCGATGGGAACCAAACGTTCTTTGTCGCCTTTACCTGTTACTTTTATAAAACCAATATTGGTAAATAGATTAGAGAGTTTTAAATTAATCAATTCACTGACACGAAGCCCGCAAGCATAGAGGGTTTCCAACATGGCTCTGTTGCGCACACCATGGTCGGTGCTGTGATCTATAACAGTAAACACACGTTGGATTTCTTCATAGATCAAAACTGCTGGAATCTTTCTACTAAGCCTTGGACTTTCCAGCAACTCAGTTGGATCGTCATCTATGACATCTTCTATGAGGAGGTATTTGTAGAATGCTTTCAAACCAGAGATCAAGCGAGCCTGTGAGTGATCGGCTAGTCCTAGGTCATTGATCCAAAAGATAAAGGATTCCAAGTGGTCGCTGGTCACTACTTTAGGATCGACATGGAGTTCATGTATTTCAAAATACCGCTTTAGTTTATTGACGTCCTGCAAGTAAGCGGCTATGGAGTTTTCCGAAAGGGAACGCTCCAGCATTAAGTAAGATTTAAAACCATTGATGTATGGCTTCCAGTTCATGTTTTGACTATTAATTTTTACTGCTGACAATTAACTATAATTGATTCGCAAGTTACTTCATTATGAATGATAGCGGATAGTTCCGTTCGTTTTTCTTTTCAAGATTTATATAGTTTCTAAAAAAAGAATTCAAGGCAAAAAATCAATTTCAGTTACCACAATATAGTTTTGTCCAAGTACTTACGTACATTTATTGTTAGAAGTAGTTTGACTCTCAATAAAACTACGAAACAGACATACAAGAAAACAGACTAACGTAACACACCTAAGATGAAATCTATTTTTTTGGCTTTCTATTTTTTCTGATGTGGGGATCCTTTGCCCGCTATTATTACGTTTGTAAAATCAAAAATCATTGTGGACAGGAGCAAGTGGAACCTGTGAAAGAGACTCGTCCGAAAACATTGAATCTGACTTTTGGGGAAGAGGTTGTTTTAGAAGGTTATGAGCAATTTGCTTTTAACAATGGATCTAGCCTTCCTGACCTAAGTGATGACAATAAAACCTTTCTGGATGCACTCGCTAATATTTTAAAGGAACAACCAGAACGTTCTCTGACCATTACCGGAAGGATGCTAGCAACAGAGGCTGATTCTGCTTTGCAAAACACGCTTCAGGAAAATCTGGGTTTAGCTCGTGCAGAATTAATGCGTAACTTATTAGTTGCAAGAGGAGTTGATGAAGGGCGAATTAGTTTGGATTATGAAACGGTAAACGCAGAACGGTTGATAGAACCTATTTCTTTTTCTCTTTTTCCAAGAGGAGTAAATGAGGAACAACCTAGTGAATATGAAAAGGTGCAGTTTTCTTTCTTAGATATGACTTACTCGGATGCAAACTTTG
>JBGCDT010000081.1:0-2828 GCA_045105695.1 Saprospiraceae bacterium
ACGGAGAAGCATTGAGTTTTGCCAACATCGCTATCGAAGGTACCGCCCTCGGAGCAACAACCGATACACTTGGGAATTTTGAAATCAAAAATATACCCGCTGGTACACACAAAATACTGGCGATGTTTTTAGGTTATGAAACCACTCAGAAGAAAATAAAACTCACTGCTGGCGAAAATGCTAACATTACTTTTACATTGGTGGAAGCTGCGAATACCATGGACGAAATCGTCGTCACTGGTACTCTGAAAGAAGTTAGCCGATTGGAAAGCCCTGTGCCGGTGGAAGTGTACACACCTGCGTTTTTCAAAAAGAATCCTACGCCAAATATTTACGAAGCTTTGCAAAATGTCAACGGCGTTCGTCCACAACTGAACTGCCAGGTTTGCAACACCGGTGATATTCACATCAATGGTTTGGAAGGGCCATATACTATGGTATTGATTGATGGGATGCCTATCGTCAGTAGTTTGGCTACGGTCTATGGTCTCTCTGGAATTCCGAATTCATTGGTCGAGCGAATGGAAATTGTGAAAGGCCCTGCTTCCTCACTCTACGGATCGGAGGCGATTGGCGGATTGATAAACATCATTACAAAGAACCCAGGAAAAGCGCCTGTCTTCAGTGCCGATGTCATGGGGACAACCTGGGGCGAACTCAATACTGACCTAGGTCTTCGCTTAAATTTAGGAAAAAAAGCTTCTGTTCTAACTGGTATAAATTATTTCCACTATGATAATCCGATAGACAACAATAACGATAATTTTACAGATGTAACCATTCAAGAGCGCGTCTCTGTTTTCCAAAAATGGAATTTCAAAAGAAAGGATAACAAGCTGTTTACATTAGCGGGACGCTACTACTGGGAAGACCGCTGGGGAGGCGAAATGAATTGGACAAAAGCGGATCGAGGTGGCACTGAGGTCTACGGCGAAGCGATTACGACGGAGCGTTGGGAACTACTCGGACAGTACGAATTGCCTGTGGTAGAAAATATGATGTTCTCCATGTCTTTCAATAGCCACAGTCAAAATTCTGTCTATGGTGATTTGCCTTACCTCGCAGATCAGCGGATTGGTTTTGGACAATTGACTTGGGATGAGCAATTCGGGAACCATGACCTGCTCGTCGGTTCTGCGCTGCGCTACACTTTCTATGATGACAATACGCCAGCGACTGGTGGAGACGCAAACGACCCGAATAATGATCCTGATGAAATTTGGTTGCCTGGTATTTTCGTTCAGGACGAAATCAGTTTTACTTCAAAGCATAAAGCGCTCTTTGGATTGCGCTACGATTATAATGATGCGCATGGAAATATCTTCACGCCACGTTTTGCTTATAAGTGGTCGATCACTAAAAACGATATTTTTCGTTTGAATTTTGGAACAGGCTTCCGAGTTGTCAATTTATTCACGGAAGAACATGCGGCTTTGACTGGGGCGAGGGAAGTCGTAATTGTTGATGAATTGCAACCAGAGCAGTCCATAAATTTAAATATCAACTACATCAAAAAAATGTACGGCGACAACGGTAGCTCTGGAAGCATTGAACTGTCTTCTTGGTATACACATTTCTCCAATGTCATTTTTCCAGATTATGAAACGAACGCCAATCAAATTATTTATGACAATTTAGATGGATCGGCAGTGACCAAAGGAGTGAGTCTAAACGCAGACTTAACTTTACCAAATGGTTTTTCTTTTCTACTCGGAGGTTCCTTAATGGATGTTTCTACAGAAGAAAACGGAGAACGTAATCGTCAGATTCTGACCGAGCGATTTACAGGAACTTGGTCTGTATCTTACAAGTTTTTAAATAATAAAATGGCCGTTGATTATACGGGTAATCTCTATGGGCCGATGCTGTTGCCTACTTTAGGTGAACTCGATCCACGCCCTAGCGAATCGCCTTGGTGGAGTATTCAGAATATTCAGTTGACTTATAAAGGTGTGAAAAACTTTGAATTTTACGGAGGTGTAAAAAACCTGTTTAATTGGACGCCTTGGAAAAATCAAGAGGAGCCGATTATTGCCAGAGCTTTTGATGCCTTTGATCGAGAGGTTACATTTGGGGTAGATGGCAATGTAGTCCCAACGGCTAATAATCCAGATGCTTTGACTTTTGATCCGAGTTATGTTTACGGGCCGAATCAGGGGGTTAGGGGTTTTCTCGGTATTCGTTATTCCATAAGATAGAAGAGGATGTGGCGATATTTTCTATTTACCATTTTGCTTAATGCAATGAGTTGTAATGCCTCAAAGCAAAGTGTTTCTCAGGAGCAGCTTCAGCAAATATCATTTTCCAATTTAGAAAACCTGATGGAAAAAGAGTCGCGCCCCATTGCTGTATTCCTCCATGCTGACTGGTGTAAGTTCTGTAGAAATATGGAACAAACCACTTTACGTAAAAGCACTGTTATAGAATTGCTAAATGAAAACTACTACTATCTCCCTTTTGATGGTGAGCAAAAAGAAGTGCTTACCTTCCGTGGTCACAAATTCCATTACCAACCCAATGGCCGCAACTCTGGAACTCATGAACTGGCTGCTTCGCTCGGAACAATAGATGGCGTCTTAGCCTATCCAACATTCGTTATACTAAATGAAGCCTACGAAATCACCTTTCAATACAGTGGTTTTCTAACGGAAGCAGAGCTAAAAAGAGTGCTAAGAGCACAGCCCTAGGGGCAAGACCCTAGTAATTCCCTCTCTAGACCCCATCGTAGGGACCTACTCCCTGTCCTATCTTTGTGTTATTAAAAAAAAAAAAAAATCTTATCATGAAGACGATCTTAAGTACCCTGTTGTTTTTCTTTATTGCTCAAT
>JBGCDT010000082.1:0-14762 GCA_045105695.1 Saprospiraceae bacterium
CTACATGAAAGTCTACGCAATAATAATTTTTAAGTGACAACCTGAAGTCGTCCTGGTTTTATAAAAGGCAATATTGTACATGTTGAGATAATAAGGGTTAATACAGGTTGTGTTGCTAATAAATTTTGTAACCAAAAATTCCCCTACCTTCACCCCCTCACAAAAAGTAACCAACAAAACATGATCGTAATAACCGGCGCACTCGGATTCATCGGCAGCTCCTTAGTCACCTACCTCAACGAAAAAGGACACCACACCGACATCCTCGTAGTAGATGACTTCTACAAAGACCACAAAGAAATCAACCTCAATAAAAAATTCATTCGCGAGTGGGTACACCGGGACATCTTCCTGGAAACCTTCGATACGATTGCCTCGCAGATTTCCTTCGTCTTCCACCTGGGAGCCAGAACGGATACGACCTCCAAGGACAAAGCTGTTTTTGATAAACTGAATATAGAATACTCCAAATCTATCTGGAACATCTGCGCAGAAAATAACATCCCTTTGATCTACGCTTCCAGTGCCGCTACTTACGGAGATGGCTCGCAGGGCTACAGCGACGACCACCAGCTCCTCGAAAAACTAGCTCCACTAAATGCCTATGCAAAATCAAAACACGAATTCGATCTCTGGGCTTTGAAGCAAAAGACCGCTCCACCTTTTTGGGTAGGGCTGAAATTCTTCAATGTCTACGGACCAAACGAATACCACAAGAAGCGCATGGCTTCCGTCGTCTACCACACTGGTCAACAGATCAAGGAAACGGGAGAAATGAAATTATTCAAATCCCACAAGAAGGGAATCAAAGATGGTATGCAGGCGCGTGATTTTATTTATGTAAAAGACATCGTAAAAGTCCTACATCATTTTTATAAAAATACAAAAAAAGCCAGCGGCATCTACAACGTCGGAACAGGGCAGGCGAGAACGTTCAACGACTTAGCGGAAAATACTTTCAAGGCATTAGGTCTAGAACCCAACATCAGTTACATCGAAACGCCAAAGGACATTCGCAAAAATTATCAGTACTTCACAGAGGCGGATATTAGTAAGCTGAGAAAGGCAGGTTATAGATCAAAGTTCCATTCGCTGGAAGACGGGGTGGCGGATTATGTGAAGAAGTATTTGTATGTGAAGAAGATTTATTAGGGTGAGAGGTTGACAGGTGAGGGAACGGAAGTGAATGGTCTCCGATTAGCCGGAAGCCCTTTTTGCCTGTCTCCTGCTACCCTCATTCCCTACGAGTCTGATTCATAGCCGCATAATAAATCAAGTTCCATTTCTCCCCAATTCGCGCAAAGCGTCGCTGCATAGAAAGCATCCCATTCGTGCTACTGATTTCTTCGACCATCATCCCTTCGCCTAATTTCATTAAGTTTTGTTCAAACTGACCTTCGACGTCATCGAAAGGGCGATGTAATATCCATCGTTCTTCTTCCCATTGAAAGTCCGCTGGATAATTACCCAAGCTATCCTTCTTTGGTACACCAGCCAAGGGGAAAGTAATATGCGAAACCTGATAAGCACTATCCGTATGAAAACGCTCATAGAATTCTAAAAAATCTTCATCAGCCATTGGCATTGCTTCTGAGACTGGCTCGACGACTTCAGTTGTAGGAGTATTGTTATCTGCCACCAGGTTTTTCTTAGCATACCAAATGAAGAACATGGTGCTGAGTAAAATACCGGTAAGCATACCGAGTAGAAATTTCATTTTTTAAAAACTTTTAACTGTTAAGCGTTGACTTTTAACTTAGCCATTTTCCAAACTTTGCGATCTGGTGCAGCAGCAGAAGCGTGTTTGCACAGCTTGTAAAGCGATGATGCAAATGGGAGACTTTTTTCCCTTTAGCCGTTTTAAGAACTCCAGCTCTACTTCTCCTCTACTGCGCGAGGTCTCAAAGCTAGCTGCGTCCCACTACGTCAAAAGGGCAAACCCTTTTCAACCTCTCTCCCTCTTCAACCCTCGTCTCCCTTAAAGCTTCCCAACCACCTCCATTCCATAAACCAACATATAATCCTTCTCCACTAATTCATACCGAAGATCAAAAGCTTGGTAATCCTCTCCCTTCTTAGTATAACCCGTACAACGCCCATTAGTCACATCATAGTCGAAAGGATCAATAAAAATATGTTCTCTGAAGTCTAGCTGACGACGACCGTAAGCTTTGTACAGCGCTTCCTTTGCGCCCCAGTAAACGTGAAGATGTTCCAGTCGCGTTTCTGGTTTCAAGCTTTCGGTTTCTTCGTCGCGCATGTACTTGTGGGCGATGCGTTCTATTTTACTAACGATTTTTTGGATGTCAATACCAACGCACTGTGGCGCAGCTATGACGGAGGCAAATTCCCGCGAGTGACTGATGGAAATATCAAAAAGGGAGTCTACCAAAAACGGCTTTCCATGTTCGTCCTTAATGCAAGGGCCACGTTTGGCGCGGCCAGACATTTTGTGTAATAGAAATCGACTGGCTAACCATTCTAATCTTCTGTGTCCCTTGATGCCTGCGATGTATTGCTCCTCTTCTTTATTCAATTGTAATTGTTCTAGAAAAAAGATTTCATCTTCTTCTATTTTCCAAAGACCGAGTTCGGCCTGATCGTTTAAATGCTTATGCGTGTGTAAGGGCATTCGGTAAAATGATTTTATCGTAGGAGCTAAGGTAGAAAAAGACTAAGTAGTTTGATAAATTTCTTTCTGAATAATCGCCTTTTTCAATAAGCTTCCTAATTTTACCACATGATACTATCTGATAAAAAAATACTAGAAGCCATTGATGATGGCAATATCATTATTGAACCTTTCCGTAGAGAATGTCTGGGGACGAATTCTTATGATGTACATCTTGCAAAACATCTGGCCATTTATAAAAACAGAACGCTGGATGCGAAGCAACACAATACTATTGAAGAAATCATAATCCCAGAAGAGGGTTATGTCATTCAACCTGGGATATTATATCTTGGGGTGACGGAGGAATACACGGAGACACACCACACCGTTCCTTTCTTAGAAGGGAAGTCTTCTGTCGGTCGTCTGGGCATTGATATTCATGCAACTGCTGGGAAAGGAGACGTTGGTTTTTGTAATACCTGGACTTTGGAAATTTCTTGTGTGCAACCTGTCCGTATTTATGGAGGGATGCCTGTGGGGCAATTGATTTACTTTGCTGTGGAAGGAGAGATTGAAAATTATTACAATAAAAAATCAAATGCGAAGTATAACGCCAGAACGATAAAACCTGTAGAGTCCATGATGTGGAAAAATAAGTTTTAATTAAAATAAAAATTGAAGTGAAAATTAAAAAGCGTGCGGACGTCTTCTCGTAACACCTTTCTATATCGGCTAATCAGCACAAGGTCATTCCACTATCTTTAGAAAAAATATTGTGTAACATTATGGCCGTTTTTACAAATAAAAAACCGCAAAAAGCAATAACGCTCCTTGCGGTTTTTTAATTTGAATTCAGTAATATCCTCATCTACCTCATCTACCTCATCTACCTCATCTACCTCATCTACCTCATCTAGTTCTTCAAGCTATCCGGCACATCAATGTCTTCTACCGCTTCATTAACGGTACCTGTGTTGTCAAAAACACGTAGTTCCACACGACGGTTGTATTGTCTTCCCGCAGGAGTGTCTTGGCCATTTACTTCGTTTTTAGCAATAGGATCGCTTTCGCCAAAAGTGCTGATTTTGATTCTGCTCGCAGAAAGTCCCTTGTTGATTAAGTAGGTTTGTGCAGCCTTAGCTCTGTTCATGGACAACTGCTGGTTGTATTCGTTAGAACCTTTAGCATCAGTGTGAGCGCTGAGTTCTACGCTGTACTTAGAATTAGCACGCAACATTTCGTACAAGTTGTTCAATTGTCTGTTAGACTCTGCACGCAGATTATATCTGTCGAAATCAAAGAAGATGGATCTTACTTTTGAAGGGTCATAACCCATTCCACAAGATAGAGAACAGGCATTTCTGATTTTGTCCATGTCTATGACGCGGGCGTTGTACCCTAGGTTGACGGCTTCAGCGGCTTTTTTTGAAGCAGCGGCTTCGTCAGCAAATCCACTGATGTAATACTTGTGAATATTGTTATGATCTTCTACGTGATAGATTCCAGAAAGTCCTTTGAAGTAATCCGTCTTAACGTAAGTGTCGAAAGCAGCAACTTGAACGACATAACCACTGCTTTGTGCAGAAGTGTAAGTCAAAAAAGATAAACATAAGATGAGTGAGGGGATTAGCTTTCTCATGATTTTGGTTTTGTTTTAATTATTAAAAGAGTTATAAAAATTGTTTAATTCGTTTCCGCGAAGGTAGTTATAGTTTTGCTTTTTACGTTAAACAGTAATCATCAAAAAAAGACATAAGTTACTTGAAAACTTACAGCGTATACTTTTGCAATCGCTTTGGGGACGAACAGTCCTAATTCACAATCACCTCATCCACGAATAACCAAGCTTCATTTCCAGCTCCTTGTTTCCCATCTTCAATGATGCCGTGTCGCTTCGCTTCGATTCGTAGAAACTGTGTTTTGGCCTCTGGAAAGGTTAAATCAAGGGCTACAATCTTCTCTGCATTTTCAGTTTGTAATTGTCTTGTTAGAATTGGCTTGAAATCCTTTCCATTGTCAGATTTGTAAACAGTTACTTCCTTTGGTAAATAAATCCATTGTCCGTTTCCATTAAAAAATCGAAGAGCTATCTTATCTATGCCTTGGACTTTTCCTAGATCAATAGTTGCCTCAAAATCTTCACCACTCCAGCCCAACCATTCACCATCTCCGTAACGATCATCACTGCCTACTATTCCATTAATTAAAGCCTGTGATCCGCCCATGTTATAACTGGGGTGCGGCTCGTTTTTCAGCTGAATCTTTTGAGCGACAGCTCTGTGACGTAAGAAATCTATAGTAGTCCCCCGGCTTACAGCTTTTCCCTTTTGGAAGCATACTGCTCTTAGTACTGTATTATCTTCTAGCGAAATAGGGTCTTCATAAATGTAACTGTAAGCTGTTGGCTCGCTACCATCTAAGGTGTAGTAAATTTGGCCATCAGGAGTTAAAGTACTAAGTTTTGCTACGACTCCTTCGGTTTTAGGATTGGGTAGAATTTCAGTATTTACATCAAAAAGATGATTGGCGTAATTTACATTTAGTCTATCCAATTTAGGCAAATGTCTACCCAGCCTTTTGGTGAAATTAATATACTCACGAGTATCTTTTGGAGACCAGTTTACTTCCGCTAAGGCAATGACACGAGGGAAGGCCATGTACTCAATTTTTTCAGAAGTTTTCATGTATTCTGTCCAAACATTACCTTGAGCGCCGAGGATGTATTTTGCTTCCTCTTCGGTAAGCTCTTCGGGTGTTGGTTCAAAGAGGTAAACTTTTTTCAATGGTAAAAAACCACCGATGGCAAGTGGCTCGTCACCGCTGTTCGATTGATAATAGTCAAAGTAGCAATGTGAAGTCGGCGTCATGATGACATTGTGTTTTTGCTTTGCTGCTTCGATGCCGCCTTCCATTCCACGCCAGGACATTACGGTTGCATTTGGCGCAAGCCCTCCTTCCAGGATTTCATCCCAACCAATGATCTGTCTTCCGTTTTTATTTAGGAATCTTTCAATGCGATTGATGAAATAACTTTGCAAGCCATGTTCGTCTTTGAGTTTTTCTTTCTGAATTAAGTTTTGGCAAAAGCTGCTTTCCTTCCAGGCTGTCTTTGGACATTCATCACCTCCAATATGAATGTACTCCGAAGGAAATAATTCCATGACTTCTAACAATACATTTTCAAGAAACGCAAAGGTCTCTTCTTTTGGACAATAGACTTCTTCAAATACGCCCCACTTTGTAGCAACTTCATGTTGTTCGCCAGTGCAACCCAACTCTGGATAAGCCGCAATCGCCGCTCGTGCATGGCCAGGTAACTCTATCTCTGGAATAACAGTGATGAATCGATCTTTTGCATAAGCGACTACCTCCTTAATTTGTTCCTGTGTGTAAAAACCGCCATAGCGTTCTCCATCGAATTGATGTGGCTGATCACTGTAATGACCAATCAAAGTCTCAGGGCGATAGGCAGCTACTTCCTGTAGTTTTGGATATTTTTTTATTTCAATTCGCCACCCCTGATCATCCGTCAGGTGCCAGTGAAAAGTATTCAACTTGTGCATGGCTAGTAAGTCAATGTACTTTTTGACAAATTCCACAGAGGAGAAATGTCGCGATACATCCAAGTGCATTCCTCTGTAGGGATAGCGAGGCTGATCTTCAATTTTAGCGCAGGTGAAATAATGTTTGTCACCTTTCCCTTGGTGAAGTTGTAACAAGGTTTGCACGGCATAGAAAGCTCCGGCTGAATTTGCAGCTTCGATAGTGATGTCATAAGGATTTACGGAAAGTATATACCCTTCTGAATTTGTAATAGTATTGTTATGTCTGAAGGTAATGACATCTTTTTCTTTTGTTTTTTCAGAAATGGAGATTGGCTGTTGTGTCTGGTCTTTTATTTCTTTTTGTAAAAAATTAATGGATTGTTGAAAATCAGTATTTCCTTTTTCTGAAAAAATGACTACGGTTTCATCAATTAAAAACTGTCCGCTTTGCTTTTGCAATTTAGCAGGTAGTGGAATTAAATTGTAGCTGTTACTTTCAGGAGGATTTTCGTTAGTTGATTGACAACTGAGTAGGGAGAACAATAAGAGGAATGCGATGAGTTGCTTCATGAAGAGGTATATTTTTGAGGGGGCTAAAATACTTAAAAGGTAGGCTATACTAAAATTCTCTTCAAATTGTCAAAAATGAAATAGCCTCCTATCTAGATTTTAACTTTTACAACTCTAAAAAAGCCAGTTTTCGAATACCCCATCCATTCAATTTAATTATCTTCGCGAAGGCAAAGCCTACCATAGGTCAGAAATCGATGCTACGGACAACCATAAAAACCCAAAAGTATTGGTTTCATTTTTGAGAAACACTATCGTAAAATGAATAATATGATGAGCAGGTGGATGTATCTAAGTTGTCTTTTGATCTTTGTCCTGACTAGTTGTGAAGACAATATGGAAACGTATAGAGGAGGTCAGCTAGGAGCTCTTCCCGTCTCGGAACCTTTGGTGAAAACTGAAAAGAAAGAGAAACCTGGAATTGGAACCATCATCGACCGTTTTAATGGCGTAGCTATTTACTATAATGGCAACCTGCGAAATACCGACGGACGTAACGTCACTTCCGATGGCTATAACCTCGGCCTCAAATGGCAATGCGTCGAATTTGTCAAAAGATACTATTACCTCCGTCATGGCCACCGTATGCCCGATCCTTGGGGACACGCCGTAGACTTCTACGATAAAAAACTTTCTGATAACAGCCACAATCGCAAGCGCAATCTCCGACAATTCAAAAACCCTAGCAAACATAAACCGAAGGTAGATGACATCATCGTCTTCGGACCAGAGGATGGAAATCCTTTTGGCCATGTGGCAATTGTCTCTAAGGTAGGACCCAATTATATAGAAATCGTACAGCAGAATGTGGGGCAGCAGAGTAGATACACCTTGCCGCTTTTTGATATGGTGGACTCCTGGCGGATCGCTAATATTGATGTGATGGGGTGGCTTGGGAAGCGATAGGGTCTGAATTATTTTTTTAAAAGAACGCGGATGACACGGATTTTTTTGGATTTACGCGGATTCTAAGTTTTAATACTTTTTATTAAAAAACTCTTTGTGCCGTTGCAGTAAAAAATAAGGCTGAAGGAAAGCTGACTCCTCCAATAAAAAATCCAAAAAAATCCGCGTCATCGAAGAAATCCATGTTCTGCCTTCCCGTTAGTTAGATCCTAACTGCACCACTCCCTCCACCAGCCAATCCTTATTCGCCACAGACTCCAATCCCTTGATCTTCTCCAGTAGCTCCAGTCGTTTTGTTTCCCACTCCCGTTTTCCTAAAGAACCTTTGCTCTCTGCAAGTTGAGCTAAGCGT
This sequence comes from Saprospiraceae bacterium, assembly GCA_045105695.1. GTDB lineage: Bacteria > Bacteroidota > Bacteroidia > Chitinophagales > Saprospiraceae > CALGLS01. The sequence goes on from JBGCDT010000082.1 coordinate 7,988, forward strand.
TTCGTCATTCTAGCGAAGTTCAGTGTACTGGATTTCAGATAATCAGAAAGCTGTCTGGAGCGGCGCACAAATTTTTTGAAGGCTTCGACCAAAGCATAGAGGGCTTCCATTTCTGAAAGTTCGTAATAGCTCTTTAGCTGAATGCCCTTTGCACCGAGGTGATAATTATCGTCTGTGAATTCTACATCGTGCAGTTGATGGAGTGCCGCTTTGTAATCCTTTCGAGCGTAGTAGAGCGCGGCTAAATTGTAAACGACTGCATTGTTTCTATCTACTTCCAGAATAGTGTGTGCATATTGTTGGATAAAATTATTGGTCCAGTCAAAATCCTTTAAGCGAATGCCAAGTGTACAAATGTTTTTGAAGGTCCAGTGGGGGAGGTGTCCGTTTTTAAAAATGATTTCGTCTTTTACTAACAATTTGTACACGTCAAGTACTTCGCCGTAATATTCGCTCTGACCAGAGTTTATTTTTTTGATGCCGTAGTTTAAAAGGTAGGTGTAGAGAATGCGTAATTCTTCCTGAGGGAAAATAGCAACGTTGTTTTGAACTAGAGTTTTAAGTTCCTGATAATGCGTCTCCACATTATGCTCCTGAATCATTTTAAGTATTTTGTAGTAAATTTGTAATGCGGGGACTTGATGAAGTAATTCATGATCTGATTCAAAATGAGTAATCAGGTCGTCTAGGAAATGGCATTGGTACTGTGCATTGGTTACAATATTTCGACTGGCCATGTCGCAGGCAATTCTGAATTTGTTTCCAAAGTAGTACAAATCAAGATGATCGTTTTTCAGCTGTAAGTTTTCATCATAAGTCCGTACACTTTTTGTGAAAAAGAAGCGATCCAGTTTATCGTACCGCTGATATTCCTCTAAGTAAAAACTGTGGTTAGCTAACGGAGTTGCTTGTTGAATTTTTTCATAAGCCCGCGCCACTCGCTCTACATCTTGATGAATATCTTTGCGCAGCAGTTCCTCCAGTAAAAAATTCTTACCCAAAGCCGGTTTGGCCTCATAGTTCACCAAGGCCAGATAACTATAAAGTAATTTTAGTAAATCAGAAATCAGGTTATTGATCTGAGTGACTTTGTATGCCTTGGTCTTAAAAATCTTTTGATGCAAAGTTTGCCGCCCCAACTGCTTGCTCTTGAAATCAGGAGCATGTTTTAGTAGTAAATCACAAAGTAATTGTAGCCTTTTGTTCTTATTAAAAAAAGGGGAAAAAACGTATTCATGGAAGCGAGTACGCTCTTTGGTATTTAATTTCCTTAAAATTTGCACAATTCTAGAACTATTCATGAGGTATAATTTGCTATAAAATTAGTTCATAAAAAACTCATAGTCAATAACTTAGTTTTGTTTTTTATTTTAAAAATAGCTATAAATGCGATTAGCTGTACTTTAGAAAAGGGTATAACTGCTCTATTTTTGAAGTATCAATTTGAAATAATGATCTTTTATAGATCTACAGAACTAGAGAATTTATATAAAAAGCCAAAAAACTATAATCCTATAATTATCAGTATCATGAATCAAAAAAATCTATTTACCAACTTACTTAGCCTACTGCTCTTTTGTTTTGGTTTCAACCAAACACTTAGTGCAGAAAATACAGCGGATGCAAATTGCCTGCTTACATTGGACATTGCAGATCATGTAATAACAGCTTCAGGAGATGAAGTTTGTTTGTCTGTTACAACTCAGAATTTTACAGACATCGTCAGTATGCAATTCGACATTGAGTTTAATACCGGAGAGCTTGAATTTACAACGGTCAATTCAGGATCTATTGATATCCCTGATTTTGCATACAATGTTTTTTCTCCAGGTCAGCTAAGAATAGCATTTGTAAACCCGGATATTCTCACAGGTATAACGCTAGCAGATGGAACTGTTGCTTTTGATATTTGTTTCAATGTCCTAGCGGCTTCTGGAACGGTGTCTCCAGTTCAGTTTATGGGGAGCAGTACTGTAGAGTTTGTTGCTATACCTACAACGTTAGTGCCCAGCACACTCCTTGGAGGTTCTGTTCAAGTAGACGGAACTGCCCCTGCTTCGCCACTGCAGGTTACAGAAGAATGTGGGTTGGCCTGCGCTGGCCTAGACATCATCGTAGATGGTGGACAAGCACCTTATAGTTACCAGTGGACTGGACCTAATAACTATAGTTCTACGTCTGAAGATTTAACCGGTGTAGAGAGTGGAACTTATACCTTGATTGTAACTGACAACACAGGCACAACAATGTCTTCTGCTTTTTCAGTAGATGAATTTACTGGGCTAAGTACATCTTCAGAAGTGACTCCTGTAGATTGTTCAGGAAGTGATAATGGCGCAATAGATCTTACCGTAAATAACGGAACAGCTCCTTATAGTTTTGTTTGGAGTAATGGAGCAGCAACGGAAGACTTGACGAATTTACCAGCAGGCGTCTACAGCATAACAGTGACAGATGCCAGCGGTTGCTTTACTACTGAAGAAATCACAGTTACAGGATCTAGTTTGAATGCATTGGAAAGTGCTTCTGTTGGAGATGCTTATTGTGGTTCTGCTGATGGTTCCATTACCCTGGAGGTAGCTGGTGGAATCCCAATGAACTATAACTTTTTATGGAGCAATGGAGAAACCGTAATGAACCTCACAAACTTAGCAGCTGGAGAATATACAGTTACGATAACAGAAGCGAGTGGTGGAAGTTGCGCTACTGTAGAGACTTTCGAGGTGCAAGATCTTGGGATTACTTTCGCTTTAAGTTATGAATGTAACACAATCGAAGAAACAGGGACAATCACTGCATTTGTATTCGATTCTCAAGAGAACTACAATTTTGAATGGAGCAATGGTGTAACAGATACAGATGACGAAACCAGCGAAATCGCCGACCTCGATTCTGGAACTTATAGTGTGACAGTTACTGGTTTGACAAGTGGTTGTACAGAGACTTTGAGTATTACCATCGATTGTACAAATGGTCCTGTCTCAGACTGCTTTTCTTTAGCAATAGGTAATAACTACTCGGAAGCAGGTGAGCAGATTTGTGTACCAATAAAAACAAATGGTTTTGATGAAATTGAAGGTATTCAATTTTCACTAGAGTGGGATGCAACGATCTTAAATTACGAGAATACTGAAGCTTATGGATTGCCTGGAATGGTTGCCAGTAATTTCGGTGAAAGCTTAGTAGCTGAAGGAAAATTAGCTTTCCTCTGGTATAATAGTAATCCTGCAAATGGAGGTGAAACACTTTCAGATGGAACAACACTTTTTGAAATTTGCTTTGATGTCATAGGAGCTACAGGAACAAGCTCGGTATTGAATATTACGGGTGACCCAGCAGCAATGGAAGTTTTGACTGGCGGTCCTTCTGTCTCAGAAATAGGTTTCAGTGGATCAAATGGTCAGGTTCATATAGGTACAAACACTGATTCTTTGATTGTCCATGATATTTGTGCTACGGGTGATTTATGTAGTTCTGAAGTAACCCTTAACGGAAGCGCCTCTGGTGGCTATGCACCTTATACATACGTATGGACAGATGGAGTTGGAACTGGAATAGGAACTACTCCTGAATTGACTGTAGACACAGAAGGCTATTTTGAAATACTAGTAACTGATGCAAACGGAAATACTGCAACTGCTTTCACAAATGTTATAGATCAAGATTGCGTATGGCCTGGTGATACAGATGATGATGGAGAGGTGACTAATTTTGATTTGCTTAATATCGGATTAGGTGCTGGAACTACAGGTCCTGTTCGACCAAACGCTTCTATCGCATGGCTTGGACAACCAGCTCCAAATTGGTTTCAGTCTACACCAGTTACTGAAGTCAATTACAAACACATAGATACAGATGGCAGCGGAGATATCAATGCGAATGATACTACAGCCATCATCCAAAACTGGGGAGAGGTACATAGCTTTACTGGTAATGATGATGAAAGCCAATTTAATGACGATATAGGCTCAGACGGTGGACCAGCAAGCTTCCTGACTGTACCTTTCTATGTACAACCAGATACGATCGAACCAAACATTGAAGTAGCACTGCCAGTGATTCTGGGAGATACAGACAACACGGTTTCTGATCTTTACGGAATTGCATTTACCATTACTTACGATCCAGAAATAGTAGTAGTGAATTCGGCTCGTGCAGCTTTTGGAGACTCCTGGTTGGGAGACATTAATGACAATACGATTGCGATACAAAAGGCTTTCCACTCAGATGGTCGCCTCGATATAGCGATTACTCGAATGGATGGAAACAATATGGATGGTTTTGGTAAACTCGCTGATTTCTACATTACCATTGAAGATGATATTTTCCTCAACGGAGGTGGCGACAATAGCAGAGGTGTATTGAGCACTGATACTGATTTTGGAATTGAAAATGTGAGAATGATTACGAATGAGGAGGTAGAACTATTAGTTGTTCCAATGACTACAACCTCAGTTGTCCAAACGATTAGCACAAGCACAGATGATTGGGATGGAGTTGAAGCAATTCGAGTATTTCCAAATCCAGTATTTGATCAGTTGACCATTCAAAGCCCTAACGCACTGATACAATCTGTAGAAGTTTATAATGTTGTAGGAGCATTGTTAGAAACGAATGACTATGCTTCAAATAATAAGGCTGTCCTGAATACCAATAATCTTTCTGAAGGAACTTACTTTCTCAAAGTACAAACAGAGAAAGGACAGACTACTCGACGAATTGTTGTTTTAAAAAAATAATTAGAACGTAGTCTTATCAACCAATCCCAATACAACTAAATGTGAAGCTAACCCGGTAGCTCTGAGCTACCGGGATTCACATCTAGACTGATTGAAAAGCCACTTGGAAAATCTCTAACATTTAAAAAAGAAAAACTCATGAAAAACCTTAACTACTTTTTTGTTCTTCTGCTAGCCCTATTAAACTCAAATATAGTGACCGCTCAATATTCCATCAGTGGAAATATTACTTGCCTTGGAGGAGGAATTGTTTCTGAGCAGGAGGTCGTACTTACCGGTAATAACATTAGCGATATGACAGTTCTTACGGATATAGACGGTAATTACAGTTTTACTAATTTGCCAACGGATAGTGACTATACGCTCAGTGTTGAAAAAGATGAGGAAATTTTGAACGGCGTAAGTACTTATGACTTAGTCTTGATGGCTAAACATATTTTGAACCTTCAACCTTTTACAACTCCTTTTCATTTGTTGGCCGCAGACGTAAATAGCTCAGGAACTGTTACTACGTTGGATTTGGTACTTATTCGGCAAGTGATTTTGAATCAGGTGACAACATATCCAAATGGTCAATCTTTCCTTTTTGCGACCAGTGACTATGATCCTGCTAATGGAACAGGTGCTGTTGGTACAGTAATTATCTCTGATTTGCAGGAAGACCATACTGTCGATTTTGTACAAGTGAAGTTGGGTGACATGAATGGCTCTACGACTTGTCAGTAAAAATATTTTGGCTATATCGAAATTGAATCGATATAGCCAAAATTTCTAACAATAGTATTACAAAGATTCAGTTATTCAATGCCCTCCAGAATTTCTCCCAGCCAATCTTTATTTGCTATCGGCTCTAATTCCTCTAGCAGTAATACCACTTTCTCTTTCCGCTCTTCAAAATTAGCTTTCGTTCTTCGCTTCTTACTAACCTTTAGTTGATAGACCTTTTTGACTAAGCGCAGAAAATTTGCATTGGCATTTTTGTGATAGGGTACGAGTTTTTTATTTCTCAGAATGTATTTCTTAAAGGCTTCGATAAGGGCATAAAGTGCATCGGTTTCATCCAGCTCATAGTAGGATTTTATCTGAATAATTTTTGCGCCAACATGATAAGAGGTATCTGTGAATTCTACGTTATGTAGTTGTTGCAAGGCTGGCTTGTATCTTCTACGAGCATAGTAGAGTGCGGCAAGATTGTAAGCTACAGCGTTGTCGCGTTCTTCTGGTTCTAATCTGTGTTTGTATTCTTGGATGATCTGCTCCGTCCAGTCATAGTCGGAAAGACGAAGACCCACCGTTACGATGTTTTTGTAAGTCCACTGTCGTAAAAATCCATTCTTAAAAATGATTTCCTCTCTAAGTAAAACGTCGTAAAGGTCACGAAGCTCTTTATAGTAGTGGCTATGACCAGAGTTTATTTGATAAACACAATAGTTTTGAAGGTAAACATATATAATGCGTAGTTCCTTTTTCGGAAAATGAACCAATTGCTGTGGAATATACTTTTTCAAAAACTGATATTCTTCTTCTTTTCGATCTTTTATCAGTTTTAATATGCGGTAGTAAACTGTAAGCGAAGGATGGTTTTGGTAATCCGAAAAATTAGCTTCGTAATAGGGGAGTAGTTCTTCCAAGAAATGGCACTGATAGTAACCGCTTGTGGTGCTGTTTCGATTGGTCATGTCGCAAGCCATACGCAATTTGTTGCTGAGATAGTACAAGTCAAAGCTGTCGTTTTGTTGTTGCAAGTGTTCATCACGAGAACGCATCTTAGTACTGAGATGGTAGCGCACCATTTTATCGTGGTATTGATACTGGTTTTGATGATGCTCGTAATTTTTATAATCAGATTTTTTTAGCTTTTGCGAAAAGCTACGACCGACCTTTTTGGCAAGGTCCGTTTGTTCGCGTTCCAGCAGTTCTTCTAAGACAAAGTTTTTTGCTAAAGCCTCTTTTCTCTCAAAGTGTAAAGTGGAAAGAAAATGATAACCCAGTTGAAGTAAATCTGAAATGACATTGTTGATTTGTAATTCATTATA